>JAVLFR010000034.1:0-19046 GCA_046052785.1 Limnohabitans sp.
AATTATTGATTCAAAATCTTATCTCAGCTTACAATTTCCCACCATGGCTGCCGTCACCCTCACCCCTCGCGCTTTGTATGAAGAAGTTGCAGAACTGCTTCGGCAACGCATTTTTGCGGCTGAGTTAGCGCCTGGCAGCTGGATTGACGAGATGCGCTTGGCCGAGGAATATGGCATCAGCCGCACCCCCATGCGCGAGGCGCTCAAGGTGCTGGCGGCCGAAGGCTTGGTGACCATGAAGGTGCGCCGCGGCGCCTATGTGACCGAGGTCAATGAAAAAGACCAGCGCGATGTCTACCACTTACTGTCTTTGCTGGAGTCCGACGCGGCAAGCGTGGTGGCCACCCAAGCCACCGCCGAACAGCTCAAAGATTTGCAAACCCTGCACATTGAGCTCACCACCACCGTGGGTGAGCGCGAAAAGTTTTTTGAAGTCAACGAGCGGTTTCACATGCGCTTGCTAGAGATCGCCAACAACCGTTGGCGCGATCAAATGGTGGCAGACTTACGCAAGGTCATGAAGCTCAACCGCCACAACTCGCTTTTAAAGAGCGGCCGCCTAGAAGAGTCCCTCCAAGAGCATCAAGCCATCATGGATGCGCTGCTGGCCCGCAATGCCGCCTTGAGCGCGCAGTGCATGACCGCGCATTTTGCCAATGGCCTAGAGGCTGCGAGCTAGCTCAGGTCGATGGGGACTGGCGCTTGGCCACCATCACCATGGCCACACCCGACAAAATCAACGCACCCCCTGCCAAATGGTGTAGCCCCAGCGGTTCAGCCAAGACCCACCAAGCGATCACCGCGGTGTAAAGCGGACCTAAATAAAGCGTCATGGCGACCCGGCTAGCACCCAATATTTTTTGAGTCCACCCGTAAATCCAATAGGCCCCCACACCGGGAAGCAAGGCCGTGAATAGCATCATCCACAAAGCGGTCTCTCCCACCACAGGTGTGTGCGCTTGAGACAGCTCCCACATCGCAAACGGCAGCAATACCACCACCCCGCCCCCACAAATGGCGGCCAATTGCGCGGTAGAGCCCAAAGTAGTCGGCCAACGCTTTTGAAGCAAAGCGTAAGCAGCCCACGCCACGGCCGCCGCAAAAATCCACACATCACCGACCACCCAATGAACATGCGACAAGTGCGCCCAATCGCCCTTGACCACCACATGCACCACGCCAGTCATAGAGAGCACCACACCCAGCATTTGACGTTGAGAGAAATGCTCGCCCAACCACAACACCGATCCCACCGCAATCATCACTGGGGCAGAGGCGTAAATGAGTGAAATATTCATGGCCACCGTGGTCTCGCCCGCCAAATACACCCAAGCGCCGCAAATCCACATGCCGCAGCCGCCCAGCGCGATGTAACGCCATACCTGCTGACGTAGCGTGAAACGGTGCCGCCACAGTTCTTGATAACTGGCTGCGCCCAAAATCAAACCCGCCAAGGCCCAGCGACCCAAGGCCAACACATGAGGCGACACCACACCGGGCGCTTGCCGCGCCACCACCATGTTGACGGTCCACAACAAGGGAATGAACCAGATCAAGACCATGGCCACACGCGCTTTGGTCTTCATGCGCAGGGCCTCAGTCGACATCGACTGGCATTTGTGCGCCACGGGCCAAAGCCTCGCGAGCGATCTTGAGCACCTCACGCGGGGGCAACGGTTTGAGCTTGTGATTGCTCCACACCTGACGCCACAAACGTGCGCCGCGCTGGCCATGGAACAAGCCCAGCATGTGGCGTGCAATCGGGTACCAAGGGCAGCCGTCTTCCAGATGCGCGCGCTCCATATAGGCCACCATCGCCTCTTCCACCGCTTCACGGCTGAGTGTGTCGTGCGGGTCGTTGTAGAACTGTGCATCCCAAGTGGTCATGGCCCACGGGCGGTAATAGGCTTCGCGACCCAGCATCACCCCGTCGACATGCTGCAAGTGCTCCGCCATGTGCGCCTGGGTGGTGATGCCGCCGTTGATGACCATCACCAAGCTGGGAAAATCTTTCTTCAGCTGATATCCCAGCTCGTACCGTAGCGGAGGCACTTCGCGGTTTTCTTTGGGGCTCAAACCATCCAGCCAGGCATTGCGGACATGCACGATGAACACGCGGCAGCCTGCATCGCTGACGGTGCCCACAAAGTCGCGCACAAAGTCGTAGCTCTCGATGCGGTCAATGCCAATGCGGTGCTTCACCGTCACGGGCACGCTCACCACATCCAGCATGGCCTTCACACCATCGGCCACCGTGCCTGGTTCGTTCATCAAACAGGCACCAAACGCGCCTCGCTGCACGCGATCGGAGGGACAGCCGCAGTTGAGATTGATTTCGTCGTAGCCCCATTGCTCGCCCAGCTTGGCGCCGTGGGCCAAGTCAGTCGCGTCGCTGCCGCCCAATTGCAACGCCACAGGATGCTCTTGGTCATTGAAACGCAAATGCCGCTGCGTGTCCCCATGGCGCAGCGCGCCAGTGGTGACCATCTCGGTATAGAGCAAAGTATGGCGGCTGAGCAGGCGGTGGAAGTAACGGCAATGGCGGTCGGTCCAATCCATCATGGGTGCAACACAAGTCCGCCAACGCGAGGCATCGGGAAAATTCATGCGCCAATTATCCCGACTTCTTTAACAGTCTGAGTCTCATCGGGAAGGGCAATTGGCCCGCTCAGCTGGCAAGTGCGGCGCGCATGGACTGCGTGGTCACATCTTCTAGCCAGCCCAAGTCCAGGTGCTGATGCGCTTCGCAAATGAACCACGGCTCGCGTGAGTCGGGCTCAAGCATCACCCCACGCGCAATCAGCTCCCACGCAAACTTGCGAAACAGATCGCTGTTGGTCAAGCGCCAATCGCGGTAGTTGGTGGGCACCGTCGCGCTGAAATGAATGCCAAACATGGCGGGTGGGCCTGCAAAAGCATGCTCAATACCCGCGGCGGTGAACACGCGTCCCAGCACGGCTTGAATTTGTTGCCCCGCATGGTTGATGGTTTGCTGCGCGTTGGTCTCGGCCAAAATTTTGAGCGTGGCATGCGCCGCACTCAGCGCCACCAGGTTGGCCGTGTAAGTCCCCCCATGCACCACCCCACCTGGGTGGGAGCCCACCACATCCATCACCTCTGCTTTGCCGCCAAAAGCTGCGACAGGGTAGCCGTTGCCCATGGCTTTGGCGTAGGTGGTGAGGTCGCCGTAGATGCCATACAACTCTTGCGCGCCGCCCTTGGCCACACGAAAGCCAGATTTCACTTCGTCAATGATGAGCACTGTGCCGTGCTGGGTACACAAGTCGCGCAAGCGCTGCAACCATTCTTGGGTGGCAGCCACACTGCCCGCGTTGCCAATGATGGGCTCAATCACCACACAGGCCAAGGTGGCGCCTTGCATGGCAAAAAGGTTTTCTAAGGCTTCAAAATCGTTGTGGCTGATGATGCTCAGCAAGTCACGGCTGCGCGCTGGGATGCCACTGCCAAATGGAATCACCTTGGGGGCCTCAGCGCTGCCCGGCTGCCAATGTTCGATGTCCGACTTCCACATCATCTCGTCGTACAAGCCGTGAAAAGAGCCCTCCACGATCGCCACGCGGTCGCGCTGGGTGTAGCCGCGTGCGGTGCGCACCGCGCCCATGACAGCCTCGGTGCCTGAATTGGCAAAGCGCATTTTGTCGATGTTGGGGCACAGAGCTTTGATTTGTTGAACCACCGTGGTGTCGAGCTCGGTTGAAAAACCGGACAGCGTTCCGCGTTGGGTGATTTGCTCAATCACGGCGTTGTCGACGCGTTCATCGCGGTAACCCAAGATGATGGGCCCGTAGCCTAGGCGAAAGTCCACATAGGTTTTGCCATCCACATCCGTCAGCGTGCAGCCCTTGGCGCTGGCGATGAACACCGTGTCTTTTTCGCCCCAATAGCGGTAGTTCTCGGCCACGCCTTGTGGCATGTGCAGATGGGCTTGAGCCAGTAAACGGGATTGATTTGTCATGGTCGCAGCAGATGTCCCACGCGTTCTTCTAAGAGCTTGACCACATGCAGCTCGGCAGCATCGGGACCATAGGTGGCCATGGCTTGCTGGAACAATTGCTGCGCCATGCCGCCCATGGGCAAGTCGTAGCCTTGTGATTTGGCAATGCCATTGATCAGCCCCAAATCCTTACAGCAAAGCGCCAGCGAAAAGCTCGGGTCATAGTGGCCCGCAAAGATCGACGGCACATCGTGCTCGGCCACCCAGCTGTTGCCCGCACTCGATTTGATGGCTTCCCACACGGTGTGCAGCGGAATGCCCGCCTTGGCACCCAACATCAAACCTTCGCCAATGGCAGCAGCGCTGACGAACCACAGCAAATTGGTCAGCAGCTTAATGGTGGCGCCGTTGCCAGGCTCTCCCACATGAAAAATTTTCTCGCCGATGACGTCGAAGATGGGTCTGTGCTTTTCAAAACAGGCTTTGTCGCCACCGACAAAAACAGACAAGCGACCGAGTGCGGCCATATCGACCGCATTGGTGACGGGCGCTTCTAAAAAGTCCACGCCTTTGGTTTGGGCCAAAGCCACTAACTCTTGCACCAATTCAACGGCACTCGTAGAGGTATCGATCACAGTCGCCCCCGCTTTGACATGGGCTAACACGCCCTGCTCGCCCAACATGACCTCGCGCACTTGCACGGGGCCGGGCAAGGAGGCCATCACCACATCTGCCTGAGCCGCACCTTGGGCCAAACTGCCACACCAGCTTGCACCTAAGGCGAGCAAGTTCTCAGCTTTGGCAGGCGACAGATCAAACACCATGACGGGGTAGCCCGCCTTCACCAAGTTGGCCGCCATGGGGTTGCCCATATGGCCTACACCAATGAAAAACAAGGTGGGTTTTGCCGCGCTCATCATGGCACTTTTTTAAACTGCAAAAACAGCGGGTTGCCGTCATGCTCGGGCACATAGACAAAACCATAGGTACCCATCAAGGCTTGGGCTTGGTCAAAGGTGTAAGTGCGGTAGTGCACCGTTTGGTCCATCACCTTGCGATCGCCGTCTTGCAGGTAATAGTGCTTGGTAAAGCCAATATCGGTAGGGTCGATTTTTTGAGAATACGTCATGCCGTTGGAGATGACGGTCTCGTAGTCGTGGTGGGGGCCTTGGATGCCCAGCAACAAGGTACCGCCAGGCGCCATGTGCTTGGCCAAATGCTCAAAGCCCAAATGATTGGCTTGGGCATCGGCGATGTGGCTAACTAAAAAAGGCTCTTTGTCGCCATCGATCACAAAGTACCAAACGCCACCATAGGAAAAAGCCAAGTCGTGCTGGTCATCCAACGCCAGCTCAGTGATGTTTTGCTGCGACAGCGACACGGTCGAAAACTCAGCCAACCGTTTTTGCGCAATGGACAACATGGGCGCTGTCAAATCAATGCCGGTGATCGGCAATTGGGGTTGGCGTTTGGCCAACTCCTCCAAAATCAATCCTGTCCCGCACCCAATTTCTAGAACATTCCGCTGGGGATGGTGGGCGACTAGGCTGTCCACTATTTTTTTGTAATCGTAGTAGCCCGAGGTCATGATCACATCGTAGTAACCCGCCATATTGGTGTAATCGCCCATATTTCTCCAGAAATTCTGCCATTTATGTTATTTGTTTGTCGACTTTATCAAACTTATGTGACGGGTAACTACGTAAGCCAAATGACACAAAAAAGGCCGCAGACGGACTGCGGCCTTGAAATGTAGAAACAAAACGCCCTGAGGCGTTAGGCCTCAACCCATGTGCAAACCACCGTTGACGGCAAAGTCAGCGCCTGTGGTGTAGCTGCCGTCTTCGCTGGCCATCCAAGCGATGATGGAGGCGATTTCAGCCGGTTTGCCCAAACGTTTGACGGGCACAGTGGCGACGATTTTTTCCAACACATCAGGACGGATGGCGTTGACCATGTCCGTACCAATGTAGCCAGGCGACACCGTGTTGACGGTCACGCCTTTGGTCGCCAGCTCTTGGGCCAAAGCCATGGAGAACCCATGCATACCTGCTTTGGCGGCCGAGTAGTTGGTTTGACCGGCTTGTCCTTTTTCACCGTTCACCGACGAAATGTTGATGATGCGACCCCAGCCGCGCTCGACCATGTCTGGCACCACTTGCTTGGTCACGTTGAACATGGAGTCGAGGTTGGTGCTCATCACGGCGCTCCAGTCCTCGCGTGTCATCTTCAGAAACATGCGGTCCTTGGTGATACCGGCGTTGTTGACCAACACATCGATTGGGCCGTGCTCGGCTTTGGCTTTGGTGAAGGCTTCCACGGTGGAGTCCCAGTCACCCACGTTGCCGACAGAGGCGTAGAAGGTGTAACCCAAGGCTTTTTGCTCGTCCAACCACTTCACAAAGTCACGTGTGGGGCCGCAACCCGCGATGACTTTGAATCCTTCTTTGTGAAGGCGCTGGCAGATGGCGGTTCCGATGCCACCCATACCACCTGTGACGTACGCTACTTTTTGGCTCATTTTTTGTCTCCTGATTTATGAGTTTTAGTGAAAGAAATCTAAAATTCAATGGGCTGCGTTGCAACGCTTGATCAACGCTCCAGGGCTAGTGACACGCCCATCCCCCCCCCGATACACAAAGCCGCCAATCCTTTTTTGGCATGGGTGCGTTGCATTTCGTGCAGCAGGGTGACCAAGATGCGGCAGCCTGATGCGCCAATAGGGTGACCGATGGCAATGGCGCCACCGTTGACGTTGACTTTGGCTGGGTCGATGTCGAGTTGTTGGTTCACGGCGCAGGCTTGTGCTGCGAAAGCTTCGTTGAGCTCGAACAAGTCCACATCCGACGCTTTCCAGCCCGCACGCGCCAGCGCTTTGCGGGAGGCAGAGACGGGGCCCATGCCCATGATTTTGGGGTCCAAGCCGCTGGTGCCAAAAGCTGCAATGCGCGCCAAGGGGGTGAGCCCCAAAGCCGCTGCTTTTTTGGCCGACATCACCACCACCGCCGCAGCACCATCGTTGATGCCAGACGCATTGCCAGCAGTCACTGAGCCTGCTTTGTCGAAGGCGGGACGCAATCCAGCCAAGGCCTCGGCAGTGGTTTTTTTGTTGATATATTCATCAGCATTGAAGGCAATGGGGTCGCCCTTGCGTTGGGGAATAGGGACCGAGACGATTTCATCAGCAAATTTGCCTGCGTCTTGTGCGGCAGCGGCTTTTTGTTGACTGGCCAAGGCCAAGGCGTCTTGCATGTCGCGGGTGATGTGGAATTCTTTGGCCACGTTCTCGGCGGTGATGCCCATGTGGTATTGGTTGTAAACGTCCCACAGACCGTCAACGATCATGGTGTCGATCATGTTCCAGTTGCCCATGCGTTGGCCGTCGCGCGAGCCCAACAGCACATGGCCCGATGCGCTCATGTTTTCTTGGCCCCCAGCGACCACGATGTCGCTGTCGCCATAGGCCACAGCTTGCGCAGCCAACATGACCGCCTTCAACCCAGAGCCACACACAGCATTGATGGTCAAGGCGGGCACCGAGTGCGGAACCCCAGACTTCATCAACGCTTGACGTGCAGGGTTTTGACCGGCACCTGCCGCCAACACTTGACCCATGATGACTTCGCCCACCTGTGACGGGTCAACCTTGGCGCGTGCCAACGCTTCACGAATGACGATAGAGCCCAGCTCAGTGGCCGCCATTTTGGCGAGTGAACCCCCAAACTTGCCCACCGCAGTGCGTGCAGCTGAAACGATGACGATGTCTTCCATTTTTTGATCTCCCAAGAAAATATTAAAAAGTTAGTTGCTAGAGCGTTCTTTGACGTAGCGGCCTGGGGCCGCCTCAATCGCTTTGTGTTTGCCCCGCCCATAAGTCTTGGGCGCTGCAATTTGTTTGCCTGCGTGTGTTTTGAGCCAAGCTGCCCAATCGGTCCACCAGCTCCCCGGGTGCTCTTTGGCTTTGCCTAGCCATTGCTCGGCATCCTTAGGAAAACTGGTCTCGCTCCCCGTCCAGTAGCAACGCTTGTGGGCGGCAGGTGGGTTGATCACGCCAGCGATATGGCCTGATGCGCCCAGAACAAATCGCTTTTTGCCAGGGAACACCTGCGTGCTCGCGTAGGCGCCACCCATTGGCACGATGTGGTCCTCGCGCGAGCCGTAGATATACAGCGGCATGTCCACTTGGCGCAGGTCAATCTTCTCACCACACACTGCGGCTTTACCGGGCTTGATGAGGTTGTTTTCAAGGTAGGTGTTACGCAAATACCAGGCATACATGGGCCCGGGTAGGTTGGTCGAGTCGCTGTTCCAGTACAGCAAGTCAAAAGGTGGCGGTGTTTCACCTTTGAGGTAGTTGCCCACCACATAGTTCCATACCAAATCGTTGGGGCGCAAAAAGCTGAAGGTCGAGGCCATGTCTTTGCCCTTCATCAAGCCACCATTGGCAAACTGGCCTTCACGGAACTTCACGAAGGCTTCGTCGATGAACACGTCCAACACGCCCGTGTCGGAGAAGTCAATGAGGGTGGTGAGCAAAGTGGCGCTGGCCACGGGCTTTTCGCCCCGCGCTGCCAATACAGCCAGCGCGCTTGAGAGAATGGTGCCACCCACGCAAAAACCCAAGGCGTTGATTTGTGGCGCGCCTCCGATTTCTTGCACCACCTTGATCGCTTGGATGGCCACGTCTTCGACGTAGTTGTCCCAGGTGGTGTTGCGCAGGCTTTCGTCAGGGTTGCGCCAGCTCACCACAAAGGTGCGGTGGCCTTGTGCAACCGCATAGCGGATGAAGGAGTTGTCGGGCTGCAAGTCCAAGATGTAGAACTTGTTGATGCAAGGCGGCACAAACAAAAATGGCCGCTCGAACACCTTGGCGGTCAAGGGCTTGTATTCGAGCAACTGGAAGAACTCGTTTTCAAACACCACTTTGCCTTCGGTGGTGGCCACGTTTTTACCCACTTCAAACAAGCTTTCATCCGTCATCGACACATGGCCTTGTTGCATGTCGTGCAACAAGTTTTGAATGCCTTTGGAAATGCTCTCGCCATGGGTGTCGATTGCTTTTTGCTGCGCTTCAGCGTTGAGCGCCAAATAGTTGCTGGGTGCAGCCGCAGCAGCCCACTGCTCGACGGCAAATTGAATGCGGGCTTTGGTTTTGGGGTCCGTGTCAGCGGCGTCAGTGAGCGCCATCATGGTGCGGGTGTTAAGCAAGTAAGCCGCCGCGGTGAAGGCCGCCATGGGGTTTTGACCCCATGCATCCGCTTTGAAGCGGCGGTCTTTGACCTCAGTCTGACCTTTTAGGCTTTGGTTCCACAGAGTGGTAGCCTCTTCGATGTATTGCTTTTGTAGGGCTTCGAGCTTGTCTGGCGAAAAGCTCAGTGCGGGCGTGTTGGACCCCCCGCCGCCGATTGTTTGAAATGAAGCCAAAGCTTTGAGCCAGCTATCCCCTAGGCTCTTCAAGGCCGCATTCTGATCCATCGATAACTCCTATACAGTCTCTGTTGTTGACTTTGCTGTCGCCAGTATGTCAGCGATTGCCCTTCGAATTTCTGACAAAAGTCAAACTCAAGAGAAAACCCCTAGATGTATTTGGTTCTGATCGCTTGGATTTACGTGGCTTTGATGATGGCCATTGCCGAAGCCACGAGTCCCGTGGGAACTTTGCTTGGCGCAGTCTTTACGTTTTTGCTGTACGGCGTGTTACCCATGAGCGTGGTGGGCTACATCATGGGCTCGCCTGCCAGGCGCCGCGCCAACAAAGCCAAGGAAGCCGCGCAACGAGCGCAAGCCTACTCAACCCCGCCAGATGCACAGCGCGAAACGCCCAGTCAAGCCGTCTCGTCGGAACGAAAAGAGTTTTGAGTGCTGGGTCACGGTGCACCAATCGGGGGTGCTGTTGTTGCCCGCCACCGAGGTGATGCCCAAAGCCTGTAGGCGAAGGCGCGCCAAACCTGCCAAGTCAGCCAACCATTTGCCGAAGTGAACAGGGTGCGGCTTGAAACAGCGCTGGGCTTGTGCTGACTGTGCGGCAGTGCCTCGCGAAAACGCTAGGCGCACATCCTCTCCCACTTCAAATGCGTCTGGGCCGATGCATGGACCAAGCCACACTTGTACCTGCCCGGGGGCCACATCGCCTTGGGTGCACAGAGCCTGCACAGTGTGCTCAATCACCCCAGCGGCCAAGCCCCGCCAGCCTGCATGCGCAGCGGCCACGACACAGCCTGCGTCATCGCTAAACAGCACAGGCAAACAATCGGCCACCATGACGGTGCAGGCCACATGTTTGGCTAGGGTGAAGCAAGCATCTGCCTGAATGCCGTCGGACGTGGTCGCTGCCAGCTCAACCACATTCACACCATGTACCTGCGACAAGAACACGGGGCGTGCACCGTCGAGCTGCGAATGTAATAACTCGCGGTTCTTAATCACAGCCTGGGGATCGTCACCGACATGCTCTGCGAGGTTGAAGCCATCGAACGGGGCGGTGGACATGCCGCCAACACGCGTCGTACACACGGCATGCACACCCGTGGGCAATTCCCAATGCATGGGCCAAAGCAAAGGCGATAAGGGGGTATGCGAAAGCTGCGCCATAGGGGGCTAAGGATATCCCGAACGCGACGACTGCTAAAGGGCGGGGACGTTAGACTAGGGGTCACGATTCACTTTTCACGCTTTCACCATGATTCTCGAACTCGCCGATATCCGCATCCACCCTGGTCAACAAGCTGCTTTTGATGAGGCCATCCAACGCGGTGTAGAAACCGTGATTGCCAAAGCCAAAGGTTTTGAAGGCTACAAGGTCAACCGTGGCATCGAGTCCCCCGAGCGCTATGTGCTGCAAATCTTTTGGACTACCTTAGAAAATCACACCAAAGACTTCCGTGAGTCCCCCGCCTTCGCAGATTGGCGCGCGATTGTTGGCCCGTTCTTCGCGCAACCGCCCGTGGTTGAGCACTTCGAACTGGTGGGTAAATCTTCTTGAACCCACTCAGGTCTTGAGCCTCATGTTGCATCGACCCCTGATTCAACATTGCAAGTCCTGCGGCGGCGCAGTGACCTACCGTTTGCCTGACGATGGCGACACACGCGAACGCGCGGTGTGCAATGGCTGCCACAGCATCCATTACGAAAACCCACTCAATGTGGTGGGCACCGTGCCAGTGTGGGAGAACAAGGTGTTGCTGTGCAAGCGCAACATCGAGCCACGCTTAGGCAAATGGACGCTGCCAGCTGGCTTTATGGAGCTCAATGAGACCGTGGCAGAAGGTGCTGCTCGCGAAACGGTCGAAGAAGCGGGAGCCCAATTTGAGATGCAAGATTTGTTCACACTGATGAACGTGACACGCGTGGGTCAGGTGCATTTTTTCTACCGCGCCCAACTCACCAGCGACACTTTTGACCCAGGCCATGAAACGCAAGAAGCGCGTTTGTTTGCAGAGCACGAAATACCTTGGGACGAGATTGCATTTCGCACGGTCAAAGAAACTTTGCAGCATTACTTTGCAGATGCAAAAAGAGGCAAGTTCGAGTTGCACCAAGTCGACATTGTCTGATTTAGCCAAGGCACACAAGACGCCTTGCCAAAGACAAAAGGGTTAGCAACTACTAAGTTGCTAACCCTTGTCATTCTTGGTCGGTGTGAAAGGATTCGAACCTTCGACCCCTTGCACCCCATGCAAGTGCGCTACCAGGCTGCGCCACACACCGAAACAGCCTCAATTATAACGCCGCCTCAATGCAACTCAGAGAGCAGATCGCGAATTTGTGAGAGTTCTTTGCGCAGCGTTCGCAAGGCTTCATCACTGCTGCTCAGCGCCAAAGTCGGTAAGGTGGGGTGGCTCATGGGCGCATCATCCAGGCTTTCTGGCAATGCATCATCGTCGGAGAATTCTTCATCACCGAACTCACCCCCCGCACGCCGCGCTTCGCGGTCAAGGTGCACCAACTCTTGCAATTTATTGCGCGCGCCTGTGATAGTGAAGCCTTGGTCATAGAGAAGATCACGGATACGGCGAATCATCAGCACTTCATGGCGCTGGTAGTAGCGGCGATTGCCACGGCGCTTCATGGGACGCAACTGCGTGAATTCCTGCTCCCAATAGCGCAGCACATGCGGTTTGACACCGCACAACTCGCTCACTTCACCAATCGTGAAGTAGCGCTTGGCTGGAATGGATGGAAGGATGGATTTCTCCATGAAAATCAGTAGCTTGTGAACGGGACCGCAGAGGTTACACGAAGAACGGTCCTGAATCCCAGCGTTGGATTAATTTGGTCAAAAAAAGAGGCCAAGCTGGCCTCTTTGTTCAATCACTTGTCAACTTTGGGACTACTGTCACCCTGAATTTGCTCTTTGAGCTTGTGACTGGCATGAAAAGTTACCGCGCGACGTGCCTCGATGGGGATCGCCTCACCCGTACGGGGGTTACGCCCGGGCCGCGGTGCTTTGGTACGGATTTGAAAATTGCCAAAACTTGAAATTTTCACGTCTGTGCCATTGACCAAGCTTTGCGCGATAAGGTCAAAGAAGGCATCGATCATGTCTTTGGATTCGCGCTTGTTCAAACCGATTTGTTCAAACAACAAATCAGCCAACTGTGCTTTAGTCAGCGCAGGCGTCTCTAGGCTTTCGAAGGACAGTTCCATACAGTTCTCTTTTTAACGTGTGGGCATCAGGCGCGCAAGCGGGCAGACACGTGGTGAGTCAACTCGGCGACCACGGCCTGCACCACGGCATCAATTTGCACGTCATTCAAGGTGGCTTCATCGCTGTTGAGTGTGAGGCGAACCGCCAAACTTTTTTCGTCCAAGGCCATGGCTGCACTGGCAGCCTTAGGGCGATACACGTCAAACAATACCGCGCGGCGCAGCAGTCCTTGGGTTTTGGCAGCGTGCACTGCAGCCATCAATTGCGCGTGGGTGACGCTGTCTTTGACGATCACAGCAATGTCGCGCTCGACGTTGGGAAACTTGGCCACGCCAGTGGTTTGAGGCAACGCGCGCTGCAGCACCGCATCGAGCAAGAGTTCAAACATCACAGGGGCTTGGGCCAAGTCCCAGCTTTGTCGCCAGCGCGGGTGCAACTCACCCACATGACCCACAGCGTGACCGTTGACCCACACCTTGGCACACCGACCTGGGTGCATCGCAGGGTGCGACGCCGCTTCAAACGTTGGCACGGCAGGGGCCAACAGGGCTTCAACATCTGCTTTCACATCAAAGAAATCTGCCGCATGCTCTGGGGTCCCCCATTGCAAGGGCGTCGCGCTACCAAATACCATGCCCGCAACGTGCATCGGTTGGTCAAAGCCTTGCACCGTGGTGTCTGAATTTTGCACAGAAGCGTCTTTGTGGAAGACGCGGCCAAGTTCAAACACGCGCACGCGTGAGGCTTTGCGGTCGACATTGAACTTCACCACATTGAGCAAAGAGCCCAACAAAGTGGAGCGCATCACGCTCATTTGACTGGCAATGGGATTGAGCAGTTGAATGGGGTTGGCATTACCAGCCAACTCAAGCTCCCAGCGCGCATCCACAAAGCTGTAGTTGATGGTTTCTTGGTAACCCAAAGCAGCCAAGTGATGGCGCAAGGCATGGGGGCTGCGTTGCGTCTCTAGGCATGCGCTGGCTGTGATGGGCGCCACTGGCGGCGTGGTGGGCAAGTTGTTGTAGCCCACCATGCGTGCAACTTCCTCGATGAGGTCTTCTTCGATTTGCAAATCGAAACGACAGGACGGGGGCTCAACGGTGACCACCCCCTCGCCCTCGATCACTCGCAAACCCAAGCCACGCAAAGCATCCGCAATGCGTTGTTGGGGCAACGACATGCCAAGAACTTTCTCTGCACGCGCCACCCGCAAAGTGACGGGTTTGACCACAGGCATGTTCACGCGCAGATCGTCAATTGGGCCCACGGTCGTGTTGGGCGTGCCGCAAATGTCAATCACAAGTTGGGTGATACGCTCAATGTGTTCCACCGTCAACTCGGGGTCCACCCCGCGCTCAAAGCGATGCCCCGCATCGGTGCTGAAATTAAAGCGGCGTGAACGGCCTGCAATGGCGGTGGGCCACCAAAAGGCAGCTTCGATATAAATATTTTGCGTGTCGTCGCTCACCGCGGTGGCGTCGCCGCCCATGATGCCCGCCAGCGATTCAACTTGATGCGCATCCGCGATGACGCCCACTTTGTCGTCGACGGTCACGGTGTTGCCGTTCAAGAGCTTGAGTTGCTCGCCCGCCTGGCCCCAGCGCACCTCGAGACCGCCCTGAATTTTGTCAAGATCGAAGATGTGCGAGGGACGACCCAACTCAAACATCACGTAGTTTGAGATGTCGACCAAGGGGCTCACGCTGCGTTGGCCGCAACGGGCCAAATGGCTCACCATCCATGCAGGCGTTTGAGCTTGGGTGTTGACACCGCGCACTACACGCCCTGAAAAACGACCACACAAGTTGGGGGCACTGATCTTGACCGCCAAAGTGTCATCGATGGTCGGGGCAACCGCTGGGAAAGTCGGCACCTTTAACGCCGCCCCTGTGAGGGCCGACACTTCACGGGCAATGCCGAAGACGCTCAAGCAATGCGCCAGGTTGGGCGTTAGCTTGCAGGTGAACAGGGTGTCGTCGAGGTTCAAGTATTCGCGAATGTTTTGCCCCAGAGGCGCATCAGCGGGCAGTTCGAGCAAACCTCCGTGGTCATCGGCAATTTTGAGCTCTTTGGCCGAGCACAACATGCCTTGGCTTTCCACGCCACGCAATTTGCCCACTTTGATTTTGAAGGGTTTGCCATCTTCGCCTGGTGGCAACTCCGCACCCACGGTGGCGCATGGAATTTTGATGCCAACACGAGCATTGGGCGCGCCGCACACAATGTTGAGCCAAGCACCCTGCCCCACGTCTACTTGGCAAATGCGCAAGCGGTCAGCATCAGGATGCTGCACGGCTTCTTTGATTTCACCCACCACAATGCCTGTGAAAGGCGGTGCCACGGACTGGAGTTCTTCCACTTCCAAACCTGCCATGGTCAAGGTGTCAGCGAGCTCTTGGGTGGTGAGTGAGGGGTTGCAGAATTCGCGCAACCAGGATTCGGGGAATTGCATGATGAATCTCGTGTGTGCGTGAAATTATTGGAACTGACTCAAGAAGCGAATGTCGCCATCAAAGAACAAGCGCAGGTCGTTCACGCCATAACGCAGCATGGTGAAACGGTCCATGCCCATGCCGAAGGCAAAGCCAATGTAGCGCTCGGGGTCGAGGCCCATGTTGCGCACCACACTCGGATGCACTTGACCCGAGCCCCCTACTTCTAGCCAACGGCCTGCCAAAGACCCGTTTTGAAACTGAATATCGATCTCGGCACTGGGCTCTGTGAAGGGAAAGAAACTGGGACGAAAGCGCAACACCAAATCGCCGCTTTCAAAGTAAGTACGGCAGAAATCGGTGATCACCGTTTTGAGGTCTTTGAAGCTCACGTTCTCCCCAATCCATAAGCCTTCGCATTGGTGAAACATGGGCGAATGCGTAGCATCGCTGTCCACACGATAGGTGCGGCCGGGAGCGATAACACGAATTTCAGGCATGG
Organism: Limnohabitans sp.; assembly: GCA_046052785.1. GTDB lineage: Bacteria > Pseudomonadota > Gammaproteobacteria > Burkholderiales > Burkholderiaceae_C > Limnohabitans. The sequence goes on from JAVLFR010000034.1 coordinate 15,537, forward strand.
TTTGACCGGCATCCAAACGCGTTTGGTAACGCTTGACGTGTTGCACGGCATGGCGCACTTGCATGGGGCTGGTGTGTGTGCGCAACAAGTTTGGCGACTCGGCGCTACCACCTTCGACATAGAAGGTGTCGTGCATGGAGCGCGCGGGGTGGTCGGCAGGCGTGTTGAGCGCTGTGAAGTTGAACCAGTCGGTTTCAATCTCTGGGCCCTCGGCGACTTCAAAGCCCATCGAGCCAAAAATGGCCTCGACGCGTTCGAGCGTGATGGTGACCGGGTGCAAACCGCCTGCCATGCGGGCGCGACCGGGCAAGGTCACATCCAAGGCCTCGGCTTTGAGTTGGCTCTCGAGTTCGGCGTCGGCCAAGGCTTGTCGACGGGCATTGAGCGCGGCTTCAATGGCTTGCTTGGCCACGTTGATGGCGGCGCCTGTCGATTTCTTTTCTTCGACGCTCAAGGCAGCCATGCCTTTCATCATCTCAGTGATGCGACCAGACTTACCCACGAACTGGGCTTTGGCGTTTTCAAGATCAGCCGGTGTGGCACTTTGTGCAAACAGGGCTTGGGCACTGGCGACCAGAGAATCCAACTCGTTCATAACTTTGATGATTCCAATTTCTTCCTCATCATGAAAGTTGATTGATTCATGAATTCGGGGAGAGGAGAAAACAAAAAAGGGATTGAAGCTGCGTAGCCCCAACCCCTTTACTCGTGGGTGGTTAGCCCTTGACGCTTAAGCGGCCAATTTGGCTTTGACTTGATTCACGATGCTTGTGAACGCAGCCATGTCGTGAACGGCCAGGTCGGCCAACATCTTGCGGTCAATTTCGATCGCTGCCTTTTTCAGGCCGTTGGCGAATTGGCTATAAGTCAGACCGCATTGACGTGCGGCTGCATTGATACGCGCAATCCACAACTGACGAAACACCCGCTTTTTAGTGCGGCGGTCGCGGTAAGCATATTGACCCGCCTTCATTACCGCTTGTTTAGCGATGCGGAAGACATTACCGCGGCGACCGCGGAAACCTTTGGCTAAAGCCAGAACTTTTTTGTGACGGGCACGGGCCGTGACACCACGTTTAACGCGAGGCATATTTTTTCTCCTTGTTCGTCAGTTAATTACAGGCCGCACTTGGGCAGCATTTGCGCCATGTGACCCATATTGGTCTCATGCACAGACACTGAACCACGAAGGTGACGCTTGTTCTTGGTCGTCTTCTTGGTCAAGATGTGACGTTTGAAGGCTTGACCGCGTTTCACGGTACCGCCTGGACGAACGCGGAAGCGCTTTTTAGCGCTGCTTTTGGTCTTCATTTTGGGCATTGAATGCTCCTTTTATTTGTGCTCGTGAGGCGCCTACACAAGGATGTGCAGTCTTGTTAGCCCCGAGACACTAATTTGCTTGCCTGTCAAGCGCAGCAGCAAACTGCGCTGCCAATTTATGCTGAGGCTGCCGAAGCGGCCTCTGCAGCGGGTTTGGCGGCGCCACCCGTTTTCTTTTTACCAGGCGCGATCATCATGATCATTTGACGCCCTTCGAGCTTTGGGAACTGTTCAACCACGATCAGGTCCGCCAACTCATCTCGTATGCGCTGCAACAGCGCCATACCAATTTCTTGATGCGTGATCTCGCGCCCACGATAGCGCAGCGTGATCTTGCATTTGTCACCATCATCCAAGAAGCGCTTGATGTTGCGCATCTTGATGTTGTAGTCGCCATCATCGGTACCGGGACGGAACTTAATTTCCTTGACCTCGATGACCTTTTGCTTAGATTTCGCTTCTGCAGCCTTCTTTTGCTCTTGGTACTTGAACTTACCGTAGTCCATCAAACGGCACACAGGCGGCACGGCCGTCGCGGCAATTTCAACCAAGTCAACGTCGATTTCACCAGCCATGCGCAAGGCTTCTGCCAAGCTCACGATACCGAGGGGTTCGTTGTCAGGACCTGATAGGCGAACTTCCGGGGCCATGATTTCCCGGTTAAGGCGGTGTTTGCGTTCCTCGCGCTGGCGGCGGTCGCGAAATTCTGTAGCGATGGTGACTATCCTTTAAAAACAAAAAACAAACCGACACAGATGTGCAACGCACAACTCTTGGCAATTTCTGAATGAAATCAGCTTTTGAGAGAGATGTCTGCAGCTATCTTTTGGGAGAAGGCTTCTAGAGACATCACACCGAGGTCTTGGTTGCCTCGGGCGCGCACTGCGACGGCGCCAGCTTCCTTTTCTTTGTCGCCAACGACCAAGATGTAGGGAAGCTTTTGCATTGAATGCTCCCGTATTTTATACGTAATTTTCTCGTTTCGGAGGTCTAAATCGACACTAAGCCCTTGATTTCGCAGCGTTTTTGCAACTTCTCGGGCATATTCGGCCTGGGAATCGGTGATATTGAGCACTGAAACTTGGGTGGGCGCCAGCCAAGTGGGTAAGGCGCCCGCGTGCTGCTCGATCAAAATTCCGATGAAACGCTCCATGCTGCCCACAATGGCGCGGTGCAAGATGACGGGGCGTTGACGTGAACCGTCTTCAGCGGTGTACTCTGCATCCAAGCGCTCAGACAAGTTGAAGTCGACTTGAATCGTGCCGCACTGCCACTCACGACCAATGGCATCTTTGAGCGTGTATTCGATCTTGGGTCCGTAGAAAGCGCCGTCCCCCTCGGAGATGACGTACTCGCAACCAGAGGCGGCCAAGCTGTCCATCAACGCCTTCTCGGCTTTGTCCCACAAGTCGTCGGAACCAATACGGGCCTCGGGGCGGGTGGATACTTTGTACAAGATGTCGGTGAAGCCAAAGTCTGCATAAACCTTTTTAAGCACTTTGGTGAAGGTGTCGCACTCAGGCAAGATTTGATCTTCGGTGCAGAAAATATGGCCGTCGTCTTGCGTGAAGCCACGCACACGCATGATGCCGTGCAAACCACCCGAAGGTTCGTTGCGGTGGCATTGACCAAATTCGCCATAACGCAGTGGCAAATCACGGTAGCTCTTGATGCCTTGCTTGAAGATCAGGATGTGACCCGGGCAGTTCATCGGCTTCAAGGCGTAATCGCGCTTTTCCGATTCGGTGGTGAACATGTTGTCGCGGTATTTGTCCCAGTGGCCGGTTTTTTCCCACAAGGACTTGTCAATGATTTGCGGGCCTTTGACTTCAAGGTAACCATTGTCTCGGTAGACCTGACGCATGTATTGCTCGATGGTTTGCCACACGGCCCACCCCTTGGGGTGCCAAAACACCAGGCCAGGCGCATGCTCGTCGATGTGAAATAAATCGAGCTCACGGCCGAGCTTTCGGTGGTCGCGCTTTTCAGCCTCCTCCAAGCGCTTGAGGTAGAGCTGCAAATCGTCTTTGCTGGCCCAAGCAGTGCCATAAATACGTTGCAGCATTTCGTTTTTGTGGTCACCACGCCAGTAGGCACCCGCCACTTTCATGAGTTTGAAGTGTTTGAGCTTGCCCGTGCTGGGCACCTGTCTCTTATACACATCTGACGCTGCCGACGAAGCTAGAAGTG
>JAVLFR010000035.1:0-2894 GCA_046052785.1 Limnohabitans sp.
ATCTACACTTATGCGATCGTCGGCAGCGTCAGATGTGTATAAGAGACAGCGCAGGCTGTGTTCACCGTTGGCGACTTCACCAATGGTTGCACGGCATTCAATGTGGATCTTGCGAACTTCGCCAGAGCGCATGCGCACTTGAGCGTAAGTGCCTTCACGCGCCAACAAGGTAGCGGAAGTACCAGCAGAGCGAACGATCTGTGCACCCTTGCCCACTTGCAATTCGATGCAATGGATGGTGGAGCCCACAGGGATGTTGCGGATCGGCAAGGTGTTACCCACGCGGATCGGTGCTTCTGAACCGCTGAGGATGTTTGCGCCGACTTCAAGGCCACGAGGGGCAATGATGTAACGACGCTCTCCATCGGCGTAACACACCAAAGCGATGTGGGCCGTACGGTTCGGATCGTATTCGATGCGCTCGACTTTGGCAGCGATGCCATCCTTGTTGCGACGGAATTCGACAACGCGGTAGTGGTGCTTGTGACCACCGCCCTTGTGACGGGTGGTGATGTGACCATTGTTGTTGCGGCCAGCCTTTTGGAACTGTGGTTCCAACAAAGGTGCGTAGGCTTCGCCTTTGTACAGGTGGTCACGGGTAACCTTCACCACGGCACGTTGGCCGGGGGAAGTTGGTTTCATTTTAATGACAGCCATGATTACGCGGCCTCCCCAGAGAGGTTCAGCTCTTGACCCGGCTTGAGCAACACATAGGCTTTGCGAATGTTGTCGCGACGGCCAATGGATTTGCCAAAACGCTTGGTTTTGCCTTTGATATTGAGGACGGAAACGCCCTTGACTTCCACCTTGAACATCAATTCCACAGCGGCTTTGATTTCATATTTGGTAGCGTCTTGGAGCACTTTGAAGGTCACAGCATTGGACTTTTCAGCAACCATGGTGGCCTTTTCAGACACGATGGGAGCCACCAACACTTGCATCAAACGACCTTCGTCGAATTTCTTTGGCGCGGCGCTCATGCAAACATCTCCTTGAGCTGGTCCATGGCAGCCTTGGTCACCAACACCTTACGGTAGTGCACCAAAGACACGGGGTCGGCGTAGCGAGGCTCAACCACCAACACGTTCACCAGGTTACGGGAAGCCAAGTACAGGTTTTCGTCGACTTCATCGGCGATCACCAACACGGATTCCAGGTTCATGGCCTTGAACTTTGCAGCCAGGGCCTTGGTCTTGGGAGAGTCCACTTTGAGGGAGTCCACCACAGCCAGACGGCCTTCGCGGGCCAGCTGAGAGAAGATTGAAGCCATACCAGCGCGGTACATCTTCTTGTTGATCTTCTGGGTGAAGTTTTCGTTGGGCATGTTCGGGAAAATCCGACCGCCGCCACGCCACAGTGGAGAAGACGTCATACCGGCACGTGCACGGCCAGTCCCTTTTTGCTTGAACGGCTTCTTGGTAGAGTGCTTGACCTGTTCGCGGTCCTTCTGAGCACGTGTGCCCTGACGCGCGTTAGCTTGGTAAGCCACCACGATCTGGTGAACCAGATCTTCGTTGTAATCGCGACCGAATACGGTTTCAGGAACGTCCACTTTGGAAGCGGCCTGACCTTGGTCATTGAGGAGCTCGAGCTGCATCAGTTCGCCCCTTTCGCGTCAGCAGTAGATTTTGCCTTGATCGCTGGACGCACGGTGACAAAGCCACCCGCGGAACCAGGAATGGCACCCTTGATCATCAGCAATTGACGGGCTTCGTCAATGCGGATCACGTCGAGGTTCTGGGTCGTGACCAAGTCAACACCCAAGTGACCGGTCATGCGCTTGCCTGGGAACACGCGACCAGGATCTTGCGCCATACCGATGGAGCCAGGCACATTGTGCGAACGGCTGTTGCCGTGCGATGCGCGTTGTGAGCTCATGTGGTGACGCTTGATGGTGCCGGCGTAGCCTTTACCAATGGTCGTGCCTTGCACGTCCACTTTTTGACCCACTGCGAACACATTGGTCACAGGCACCGTTGCACCAGCCGTGTACTGCGCAGCAGTGTCAGCGGTCACGCGGAATTCCTGGATCACTTCGCCAGCCACAACACCGGCTTTTGCCAGGTGACCAGCTTCAGGCTTGGTAACGCGCGATGTTTTGCGCTTACCGTAGGTGACCTGCAAGGCCACGTAGCCGTCATTCTCTTGGGTTTTGACTTGGGTCACACGGTTGTCAGACACATCCACCACTGTGACAGGGATGGCTACCCCGTCATCAGTGAACAGACGCATCATGCCCACCTTGCGGCCCAGCAATCCCAGGGATTTGCTAAGACTCATTTATATTCTCCAGTCCTGAGGACTTGGGTTAAGTTCCGGTAACGATTGACCGGGACCATGGAAAAGTGCGGTGGAAACCACCCCACTTCCTGCTGAAAAATTCCAGCAAGCCTGTGATTCTAGCTTGCATTCCAAAAGAATGCAACCATTGGGGATCCTGCCCTCATTTGGCAAGTGCCCCAAGTTTCAAATCGTGTTTATTGCAGCTTGATTTCGACGTCGACGCCAGCTGGCAAGTCGAGCTTCATCAAAGCGTCAACCGTTTTGTCCGTGGGATCGACGATGTCCATCAAACGCTGGTGCGTGCGGATTTCGAACTGGTCACGGCTGGTCTTGTTGACGTGGGGTGAACGCAGAATGTCGAAACGCTTCATGCGGGTAGGCAAAGGCACGGGGCCCTTGACAATTGCACCGGTACGCTTGGCGGTGTCAACGATTTCAGCTGCAGACTGGTCGATCAGTTTGTAATCGAAAGCCTTCAGGCGGATGCGGATTTTTTGCTTGGTAGCCATGGTGTGTCCTTTAGCTTACGCAATGATTTTGGCAACCACACCGGCGCCGACGGTTTTGCCGCCTTCGCGGATCGCGAAGCGCAAACCTTCTTCCATCGCAAT
>JAVLFR010000036.1:0-4392 GCA_046052785.1 Limnohabitans sp.
TGAGCGCAGCAAATTCATTGACCACGTTGAACTGCGCTTGCACCACAGGCACGATGACGAGTTGGGCCAAGCGCTCCATGGGCTCGAGCGTGAAAGCGACATCGCTACGGTTCCAAGCGCTGACCATCAACTGCCCTTGGTAATCGCTGTCAATCAAGCCCACCAAATTACCCAACACGATGCCATGTTTATGGCCCAAACCTGAGCGCGGCAAAATCAGCGCCGCGTAGGCAGGATCAGCCAAGTGAATGGCGATGCCAGTGGGCACCAATTGCCACGCATTGGGCTCTAGTGTGATGGGGGCGTCCAAACAGGCGCGCAAATCTAGGCCCGCACTGCCAGGTGTGGCGTAGTGCGGCAAATGGTCAGCCATGCGGGGATCAAGAATTTTGACTTCGAGTTTCATAGGGCTTGAGGTGACATAAAAATGGGGGAATTAAAGGGGCAGGCGACGAGCAATTTCACCCACCAATTGACGTGCCAGGGTGAGCTTGCTGGCCTGCGGCAAGGCTTGGCTGCCTTGGGCATCCACCAAGAGCAAGGCGTTGTCATCCGACCCAAAGGTGTCAGGACCAATATTGCCCACCAACAAAGGCACGTTTTTGCGTTCAAGCTTGGACTGGGCATGCATGAGCAAATCATGGCTTTCAGCCGCAAAGCCCACGCAGAACAAATCGCCGCTTCGAGCGCGAGGCGATTGGGCCACTTGCGCCAAGATATCTGGGTTTTCCTCAAACACCAAAGTTGGCATCTGACCCGAACCATCTTTTTTGATTTTTTGACCCGCCACATCTGCCACGCGCCAATCGGCGACTGCCGCCGTCGCCACAAACACAGAGGCAGCATCCACATGCGCAGCCACAGCCGCCTGCATCTCCAAAGCCGAACGCACATCCACGCGCTGCACGCCACGGGGAGTCGTTAAATGCACAGGCCCCGCCACCAAGGTCACTTGCGCGCCCGCCTCGCGGGCCGCTCGGGCCATGGCAAACCCCATCTTGCCACTTGATAAATTGGTGATGCCGCGCACTGGGTCAATGGCCTCATAAGTCGGCCCTGCCGTGACCAACACGTGCTGACCTTGCAGCACTTTGGGCTGAAAAAAGGCCATCAGATCTTCCAAAATGTCGTCTGGCTCGAGCATTCGACCGTCACCGGTTTCTCCGCAGGCTTGATCGCCCTGCCCCACGTCCAACACGTGGGCGCCATCAGAAGTGAGCTGCGCCATGTTGCGCTGTGTCGCGGGGTGAAGCCACATCTCGCGGTTCATGGCGGGGGCCAAAATCAGCGGTACGCGCTCAATAGGTCGGGCCAAGCACATGAGGCTGAGCAAATCGTCAGCACGGCCGTGCAGCAATTTGGCCATGAAGTCAGCACTGGCCGGCGCCACCACGATGGCATCGGCCTCACGGCTCAAGTTGATGTGCGCCATGTTGTTGGGTTCGCGGGTATCCCATTGCGAAACATACACGGCGCGATTGGACAAAGCTTGCAAAGTGACAGGCGTGATGAACTGGGCCGCCGCCTCCGTCATCACCACTTGAACCGTCGCGCCCGCCTTGATCAAGGCGCGACACAACTCCGCCGCTTTGTAGCAAGCGATGCCACCACTCAAACCCAAAACAATGTGTTTATTTGACAGATCAGACATGGAATGCAATGTAGCAGAGCGCCTATAATTTCTATTTCCACCTACCGAGAGATTGACCTCTCGATCTGGCATGACCCAATTTGTATTCGTCACTGGCGGTGTTGTCTCTTCCCTGGGTAAGGGAATTGCAGCCGCCTCGCTTGCCGCCTTGCTTGAATCGCGCGGCCTCAAAGTCACCCTCATCAAACTGGATCCTTACATCAACGTCGATCCAGGCACCATGTCACCGTTCCAACACGGCGAGGTGTTTGTCACAGAAGACGGTGCTGAAACCGACCTCGACTTAGGCCACTATGAGCGTTTCATCACAACGCGCATGAAAAAGGCCAACAACTTCACCACCGGACAAATTTACCAAAGTGTGCTCGACAAAGAACGTCGGGGCGACTATTTGGGCAAAACGGTGCAAGTCATTCCTCATATCACCAACGAAATTCAAGAATTCATCAAGCGCGGCGCAGCGTTTGGCACGCCCGACGCCGTGGATGTGGCCATCGTCGAAATTGGCGGCACGGTAGGTGACATCGAGTCCTTGCCTTTCCTTGAGGCTGCTCGCCAAATGAACTTGAAGCTTGGCCCCAACAACACCGCCTTCGTTCACCTCAGCTATGTGCCTTGGATTGCCGCGGCGGGCGAGCTCAAAACAAAACCCACCCAACACACCGCTCAGAAACTGCGCGAAATCGGTATCCAAGCGGATGCGCTGGTGTGTCGCGCTGACAGGCCGATTCCCGAAGAAGAGCGTCAAAAAATCAGCCTTTTCTCCAACGTGCCTGAGTGGGGTGTGATTTCCATGTGGGACGTCGACACCATCTACAAAGTCCCTCGCATGTTGCACGACCAGGGTTTGGACAACTTGGTCTGCGAAAAACTCCGCATCAAGGCCCAACCTGCCAATTTGCAACGCTGGGATGACTTGGTCCACGCCGTGGCCAACCCCAAAGAAGAAGTCGTGATTGCGATGGTGGGTAAATACGTCGAGTTGTCCGATAGCTACAAATCGCTCAACGAAGCCCTGCGTCACGCGGGCATGAAAAACCACGCGCGCGTCAAAATTGACTACATCGACTCTGAGAATATCACGCAAGACAATGTGCAGCAACTGGATAAGTTCGATGCTATTTTGGTGCCCGGCGGCTTTGGCATCCGCGGCGTGGAAGGCAAAATTTCCTCGGCCCAGTTCGCGCGTGAAAACAAAGTGCCCTACCTAGGCATCTGCCTGGGCATGCAAGTCGCCACCATCGAATACGCGCGTCACATGGCGGGCCTGAAAGACGCCAACAGCACCGAGTTTGTGCCCGATGGCCCCAACCCCGTCATCGCCCTCATCCATGAATGGAAAGATGCCGACGGCAGCATCCAAACCCGCACAGCCCATTCCAACCTTGGCGGTACCATGCGCTTGGGGGCACAAAGCTCTGACGTGACGCCAGGCACCTTGGCCCACCAAATTTACGGCGATGTGGTGACCGAACGTCACCGCCATCGCTACGAAGCCAATGTGAACTACCTCGATACCTTGCGCCAAGCAGGATTGGTGATCTCCGCGCTCACACAACGCGAGCAGTTGACCGAAATCGTCGAGCTGCCGCAAAACGTACACCCCTGGTTTATGGGCGTTCAGTTTCACCCCGAATTCAAATCCACCCCATGGGATGGCCACCCCTTGTTCAACGCTTTTGTGAAGGCGGCGCTCGATCATAAAGCGCGTGCTTAACTGGACACACCATGAAACTTTGCGGATTCGATGTTGGCCTGAACCAACCTTTCTTTTTAATCGCGGGAACCTGCTCGATCGAGGGCTTAGAAATGTCCGTGAACGTGGCGGGTCAACTCCAAGAAATCTGCGCTGGCTTAGGCATTCCATTGATCTACAAGGGCTCATTCGACAAAGCCAACCGTTCGTCGGGCAACACCAAACGCGGCGTGGGCATTGATGCCGGCTTAAAAATCCTTGACGAAGTACGCCGTCAACTCCACCTGCCCATCCTCACCGATGTGCATGACGAATCGCAAGTCAAATTGGTCGCCAGCGTGGTTGACGTCCTCCAGACCCCCGCTTTTTTGTGCCGCCAAACCGACTTTATTCGTGCCGTGGCCCAATCGGGCAAACCTGTGAACATCAAAAAAGGCCAATTCCTTGCGCCTTGGGACATGAAAAATGTCATCGACAAAGCCCGTGACGCGGCCCGCGAAGCTGGCCTGCCAGAGGACAACTTCTTGGCCTGCGAACGCGGCGTGAGCTTTGGCTACAACAACCTCGTGGCCGATATGACCAGCTTGGCTGAGATGCGCAAGTCTGGCGCCCCCGTGGTGTTTGACGTCACCCACTCGGTGCAAAAGCCCGGAGGTCAGGGCACCGTCAGTGGTGGCGCGCGCGACATGGTGCCCGTCTTAGCCCGCGCGGGTGTGGCGGCGGGAGTCGCGGGTTTGTTTATGGAAACCCATCCCAACCCGTCAGAGGCATGGTCTGATGGCCCCAACGCTGTGCCATTGAGCAAGATGAAAGCTTTGCTAGAAACCTTGATCGAGCTCGATGCCGTGACCAAAAAACACCCGTTCTTAGAAAACAACTTTGAAGCCTGAGTGTCCAGCACCCAGCTTCACCCCACTTTGATATTTGAAATAGGAAAACACAAATGAGCGCTATCGTCGACATCGTCGCCCGTGAAATCTTAGACAGCCGTGGCACCCCCACCGCTGTCTCTTATACACATCTGACGCTGCCGACGATAAGGCTC
>JAVLFR010000037.1:0-3851 GCA_046052785.1 Limnohabitans sp.
CATCTAATTGAGAGGAACGCGTGCCCCACCAAGCCAAAAACAAATACAACACGGGGACGGCTTGAGCCACCCACAAAAAATGCAACAGAGTGGTATCGGGACACAGCCAAGCCATCCCCAAGGAGCCGACGGTTAGAACCATCAACCCCACCAGGCCCATCAACACGCGGCTTGACAAACCCGCGGTATCCACCGCGGTTGAGGGCAACGCCTCTGATTCAGAGGCTAAAGAGGGTGAAATTTTCAAGCTTGTCTTACTTGGACAATGACTTCCAAGTTTCAATCACGCTGTCTGGGTTGAGCGAAATAGAACTGATACCTTCATCCGCTAACCAGTGCGCGAAGTCTGGGTGGTCGCTCGGGCCTTGGCCACAAATGCCCACGTACTTGCCTTTTGCCAAACAAGCGGCAATCGCTTTGCTAAGCAACGCTTTCACAGCAGGATCGCGTTCGTCAAAGTCAGCAGCCAACAACTCCAAACCGGAATCACGGTCCAGACCCAAGGTCAGTTGGGTCAAGTCGTTTGAGCCGATTGAAAAACCATCAAAGAATTTCAAAAAGTCGTCAGCAAGAATAGCGTTGCTAGGCACCTCGCACATCATGATGATCTTGAGCTCGTTCTCGCCACGCTTCAAACCATGCTCAGCTAACAAGTTCGTTACCCGCTCGGCTTGCCCCAAGGTGCGCACGAAAGGCACCATGACTTGCACATTGGTCAGCCCCATCTCGTGACGCACGCGTCGCATGGCTTCGCACTCCATGGCGAAGGCCTCACCGAAATCCTCACTGATGTAGCGTGCAGCACCACGAAAGCCCAACATGGGGTTTTCTTCCTCAGGCTCATAACGGCTGCCGCCAATGAGCTTGCGGTATTCGTTAGATTTAAAATCCGACAAGCGCACGATCACAGGTTTGGGCCAAAACGCGGCCGCGATGGTGGCAATGCCCTCGGCCACTTTGTCCACGTAAAAAGCGCGGGGTGACGCATGGCCACGGGCCACTGACTCCACCGCTTTTTTCAGATCAGCATCCACATTGGGGTAATCCAAAATGGCCTTGGGGTGGATGCCAATGTTGTTGTTGATGATGAACTCCAAGCGGGCCAAGCCCACACCTTCGTTAGGCAATTGGCAGAAGTCAAAAGCCAACTGGGGGTTGCCCACGTTCATCATGATTTTGGTCTTGATCTTGGGCATGTCACCGCGTTGCACTTCGGTCACTTCGGTCTCGAGCAAGCCGTCGTAAATCATGCCGGTGTCGCCTTCCGAGCAACTCACAGTCACAAGTGTGCCGTCTTTCAAACGCTCAGTCGCATCGCCGCAACCCACCACCGCAGGAATGCCCAACTCACGCGCAATGATGGCGGCGTGGCAGGTGCGACCACCCCGGTTAGTCACAATGGCGCTGGCACGCTTCATCACGGGCTCCCAATTGGGGTCGGTCATGTCTGTGACCAACACATCGCCAGGCTGAACCATGTCCATCTCGCTGATGTTGTGCACCAAGCGCACGGGGCCCGTGCCAATTTTTTGACCAATTGCGCGCCCTTCTGCCAACACCGTGCTGTGGCCTTTGAGCTTGTAACGGAATTCAGACTGCCCCTTGGCTTGGCTCTTTACAGTTTCTGGGCGCGCTTGCAAGATATATAAAAGGCCATCAACGCCATCTTTGCCCCATTCGATATCCATCGGCCGGCCGTAATGGGCCTCAATCACCATGGCGTAATGCGCCAATTGCTCAACATCGACATCTGTCAATGAATAGCGGTTACGCAACTCGGTGGGCACATCGGTGGTCTTGACCAATTTGCCTGTGGCTTTTTTTTCTTCCGCCGTGGAGAACTCCATTTGCAAAAGTTTAGAACCCAAGTTGCGACGTATCACGGCGCGCTTGCCCGCTTTGAGCGTTGGCTTGTGCACATAAAACTCATCGGGGTTGACCGCGCCTTGCACCACGGTTTCTCCAAGACCGTAGCTCGACGTGATAAAAACCACGTCTTCAAAACCAGATTCGGTGTCAATGGTGAACATCACCCCAGCAGCGCCCAAGTCTGAGCGCACCATGCGTTGCACGCCAGCGGACAGCGCCACATCGGCATGCGCAAACCCCTTGTGAACGCGGTAGCTGATGGCGCGGTCGTTATACAAAGAGGCAAACACCTCCTTCATTTTGTGCAGCACCTCCTCAAGGCCGTGTACATTGAGAAAAGTTTCTTGTTGGCCTGCAAAAGAGGCATCAGGTAAATCTTCCGCGGTGGCTGATGAACGTACGGCAAATGTGGCGGAGGTATTGTCCGCCGACAAAATCGCAAATGCCTCGGCAATGGCTTTTTGCAGATCGGCGGGGAAAGGCTGCGCTTCCACCATGGCGCGAATTTCCGCACCGACTTCAGCCAAGGCGCGCACATCTTCGGTATCTAACGCGTCCAAACGGGCATTGATTTTGGCAGCCAAGCCGTCGTGCGCTAAAAATTCGCGAAATGCATGGGCCGTGGTGGCAAAACCCGTCGGCACCCGCACACCATTGGGCAATTGTGAAATCATTTCACCCAGGCTGGCGTTTTTACCACCCACCAATTCGACGTCCGTCATTCGAAGTTTTTCAAAAGGAACAACCAATGCGGTTGGGCTGAAAAGTGCAGTCATAGACAAGCTCCAAAAGTTAAAACTGTGCAGCCATGCAGCGCGGCGACTTAGCTATTTTTCGAATGGGTCGAAAGTCTGCTTGGCGAAATTCGGATAATGGGGCATTGTAGGTGTGCGACAAGTTGCCTTTTGCACTCAAACACCTGCCTTTTATTGAAAGTTTTTCATGCCCCATCCCAGCGTATTTTTTGTCTCTGACGGCACCGGCATCACCGCAGAAACTTTTGGCAATGCCATCCTGGCGCAGTTTGAAATTAAATTTCGCCACGTCCGAATTCCATTTGTAGATTCGGTCGACAAAGCCCATCAAGCAGTGCGTCAAATCACACACACAGGTGATGTCGAGGGACGCAAGCCAATTGTGTTCACCACCTTGGTGAATATGGAGGTGCTCAGCGTGATTCAAGAGGGCTGCAACGGCAAATGCATGTTGATGGACATGTTTGGCACTTTTGTGAACCCGCTAGAGCATGAGTTAGGGGTCAAGTCCAACCACCGTGTGGGTCGCTTCTCTGATGCCAGTAAGAGCAAGGAATATCACGACCGAATTGAAGCAATTAACTTCAGCTTGTCGCACGACGACGGTCAACTGAACCGAGACTTAGAGATGTCAGACGTGATCTTGGTGGGTGTGAGCCGCAGCGGTAAAACCCCGACCAGTCTTTACTTAGCCATGCAACACGGACTCAAAGCTTCCAACTATCCTTTGATTCCCGAAGACTTTGAACGTCGTCAGTTACCGCCTGCTTTGACGCCCCACAAAAAGAAAATTTTCGGCTTGACCATTCAGCCTGAACGTCTGAGCGAAATTCGCAACGAACGTCGTCCCAACTCCAACTATGCCAGCCTATCCAACTGCCGTCACGAAGTGGCAGAGGCTGAGGCCATGATGCGGCGAGCTGGCATTCGCTGGTTGTCGACAACCCATAAAAGCATTGAAGAAATTGCGACGACCATCTTGCAAGAAGTCAACCCTGAACGGTTGATCTACTGACAGAATTTCGTTTCAAAGGCCAAGCGCAGCAATACCTACCTTGGCAATTTGTGCGTCTTCATTGGATTTCACCCCGCTCACACCCACCGCGCCAATGCATTGGCCGTCTTTGATGATAGGCACGCCGCCCTCGAGCAAGCCTTTGAGATCAGGCGCACTTAAAAACGAAATACGCCCTGCGTTGATCACATCTTCGTAAATTTTGCTTTCCC
>JAVLFR010000038.1:0-6906 GCA_046052785.1 Limnohabitans sp.
GTGTCTCTGGGCTTGAAACAAATGGGTGATGACCCTTGGATGGGCGTGAACCGCCGCTACCCGCAAGGCACCCGCATGCACGGCAAGGTCACCAACATCGCCGATTACGGCGCGTTTGTTGAACTCGAACCCGGCATCGAAGGCTTGGTGCACGTGTCTGAAATGGACTGGACCAACAAGAACGTGGCCCCTTCCAAGATCGTGTCTTTGGGCGACGAAGTCGAAGTCATGGTCCTGGAGATCGACGAAGACAAGCGCCGTATCAGCTTGGGCATGAAGCAATGCAAAGCCAACCCTTGGCAAGACTTCGCTCAAAACACCAAGCGCGGCGACCGCGTCAAGGGCCCCATCAAGTCCATCACCGACTTCGGTGTGTTTGTGGGCTTGGCTGCGGGTATCGACGGCTTGGTCCACTTGTCTGACTTGTCTTGGAACGAAACCGGCGAAAACGCCGTGCGCGAATTCAAGAAAGGTCAAGAAGTTGAGGCCTTGGTCTTGGCTGTGGATGTGGAGCGCGAGCGCATCAGCTTGGGTATCAAACAGCTCGACTCTGACCCATTCACCACCTTTGTGTCGATCAACGACAAAGGCCAAACCGTCACAGGCAAGGTCAAGACGGTGGACGCCAAAGGTGCAGAAATCGATCTCGGCGAAGACATCATCGGTTACTTGCGCGTCAGCGAAATTTCACGCGATCGCGTGGAAGACGCCAGCCACGTGCTGAAAGTCGGCGACGAAGTGACCGCTGTGGTGGTGAACGTGGATCGCAAGACCCGCAACATCCAGTTGTCGATCAAAGCCAAAGACGCGGTGGACCAACAAGAAGCCATGGCTTCCTTGTCACAACAGTCCAAGAGCGACAACGCTGGCACCACCAGCTTGGGCGCTTTGTTGCGCGCGAAGCTCGACAACAACTGATGACCCGCTCAGACCTGGTCGAAGAACTGGCTGCCCGTTTTGGGCAGCTCACGCACCGCGACGCCGAGTTCGCTGTCAAGACGCTTCTTGACGCGATGAGCGACGCGCTGGTGCGGGGGCACCGCATTGAATTGCGGGGCTTTGGCAGTTTTTCGATCAACCGCCGCCCGCCTCGCATGGGACGCAACCCGCGGTCCGGCGAGAGTGTGGCGATTCCTGAAAAACGTGTGCCTCATTTCAAGCCGGGCAAAGCTCTGCGCGAAGCGGTGGACACACGCACCCAAGAATTGTTAGCAGGGTCTGCGCCCAAAGCTTGAGTCAAGGCTTTTTTCAAGATGCCGCAAGGCTAAAATGGTCCTTGTCACAGAGGAGTCAACTTGAAAAACCTCATGTGGCTGCTTCAGTTGTTATTGAAAGCAGCCATTTTTTTTACCCTGTTCGCTTTTGCGCTGAACAACCAACACGATGCCGTGGTCCATTTCTTTTTTGGCACCACGTGGAACGCGCCGTTGGTGTTGGTGTTGCTGAGCTTCTTCGTCATGGGCGTGGCAGTAGGCGCCATTGGGATGGTGCCGCGTTGGTGGAAACACCGCCGTTTGGCCCAACTCGCCCGCGCGGAGGCCTCCGAGCCTCAGTCTTCAGCACCCACTTCTGTGGGCCCCACGCATGGAACTTGACCTCAGCTGGATTTTGTTGGGTCTGCCCCTCGCCTTCATTTTGGGTTGGCTGGCCTCACGCTTGGACTTGCGTCAACTGCGCCTTGAAAACCGCCAAACCCCAAAAGCGTATTTCAAAGGCTTGAACTACTTGCTCAATGAGCAACAAGACCAAGCCATTGATGCCTTCATCGAAGCCGTTCAGCACGACCCTGACACCTCTGAATTGCACTTTGCCTTGGGCAATTTATTTCGCCGCCGCGGTGAATACGAACGTGCGGTACGTGTGCACCAGCATCTGCTGTCGCGCGGCGACTTGAGCCAGACCGAGCACCACCGCGCTCAGCATGCCCTCGCGCTGGATTACCTCAAAGCGGGCCTACTCGATCGCGCCGAAGAAGCGCTGAGCAAACTCGAAGGCACGGCATACCAAGCTCAGGCGCACTTGGCCTTGCTGAGCATTTATGAGCGCTCACGCGATTGGGCGAAGGCCTCGGTCATCGCCAAAAAATTGAGTGATAGCGGTCAAGGCAGCTTTCACGGCCGCTTGGCGCATTACCTGTGCGAAGAAGCTGAGAGCCTGGATGTCAATGAGCATGCAACCCAAGTCGTCGCCTTGTTGAAGCAAGCCACACAAGCGGCCCCCCATAATGCGCGCGCGCGCATGGCCCTGGCTAAAACTTACACGCAAACTGGACGTGTCCCAGAAGCCTATGCCACCTTGGAGAACTTGGCCACCCAAGTGCCCTCGGCCCTGCCCTTGGTCGCTCCTGAACTTGCGACACTGGCACAAACATTGGCCTGCATACCGCAAGCCTTGGTCTTGCTCGAGAGCAGCTACGACAAAACCTCCTCCTTAGATGTGCTCCACGCCATCGTCACCTTGCGCAAAGCCCAAGGACAGGCCAATACAAGTGCTTTGTTTGCCAAACATTTGGAACGTGAACCTTCGCTGGTCGCAGCCACCCAATGGATTGCCCAAGAGAAATTTGAACACGAAGAACTTCACCCGCAAGTGCAACGCGCCCTCGACCGTGCAGCCAAACCCCTCCAGCGCTATCGCTGCGCGGCTTGCGGTTTTGAAGCGAGCCAACATTTTTGGCAATGCCCGGGTTGTCAAGCTTGGGACAGCTACCCCGCGCGACGGGTGGAGGAACTATGAATTTGAACAAACAACAAATCAGCCAAGCCCATGTGTTGGTCGTGGGCGATGTGATGCTCGACCGCTATTGGTATGGCGCGGTCGACCGCATCAGCCCCGAAGCCCCTGTCCCCGTGGTGCGCATCACCCGCGAAGAAAACCGCTTGGGCGGTTGCGCCAACGTGGCCTTCAACGTGGTCAGCTTAGGCGCGCACGCTTCTTTGCTGTCGGTCGTCGGCGACGATGAAGCGAGCCACTTGTTGGAAGACTTGGTCGCCAACACAGGCATCGCACCTCACTTGGGGCGAGACAACCAACTCAAAACCACGGTCAAGCTGCGCGTGATTGGCCGCCAACAGCAGCTGCTGCGTGTGGACTTTGAGAACACGCCTCAAAACGAAGTCTTGGCCTCGCAAACTGACCAATTCATGCAACTGCTACCCGCCCACAAGGTGGTGTTGTTCTCCGACTACGGCAAAGGCGGCTTGGCCCATGTGGCGCAAATGATTGCTGCAGCCCGCACGGCAGACAAAGCCGTGTTGATAGACCCCAAGGGGACCGACTATTCGCGCTACGCGGGTGCGACTTGTATCACACCCAACCGCGCAGAACTCGAGCAAGTCATTGGTAAATGGCAGACCGAAGCCGAGCTGATACAAAAAGCCCATGCGCTGCGCCAGTCCCTCACACTCGACGCCCTGTTGCTCACACGCAGCGAAGAAGGCATGACCTTGTTTGACGCCCAAGGTGAACTGACTGTGTCAGCCCAAGCCCGTGAAGTGTTTGACGTCACGGGTGCTGGCGACACGGTCATTGCCACGTTGGCAACCCTCGTGGCTGCCGGCTTGACTCTGCGGCAAGCCATGCCCTTGGCCAACAAAGCGGGAGGCATCGTGGTGGGTAAATTTGGCACGGCCAGCGTGAGTTATGAAGAGTTGACCGCTTAATTAAAGGCTCAATCGCCTCAGGAGCAAGTTATGAAAATCGTCGTCACAGGCGCAGCAGGATTTATCGGCAGCAATCTCATCAAGGGGTTGAATGCGCGCGGCATCACCAACATCATTGCGGTGGATGACTTGACAGAAGGCGACAAGTTTCGCAACATGGCCGACCTGCAGATTGCCGACTACCTCGACAAAGATGTGTTCTATGAACTGTTTGCAGAAAACGCCTTTGGCAAAGTCGAAGCCGTGTTCCATGAAGGTGCGTGCAGCGACACCATGGAGACCGATGGCAAATACATGATGGACAACAACTACACGCTCTCTTGTGGGTTGTTCAACACCTGTCAACGGGCAGGCACACGTTTGCTCTATGCGTCATCCGCCGCCACCTATGGCGGCAGCGACACCTTCATTGAGACACCTGAGTACGAGTTGCCGCTCAATGTGTATGGCTACTCCAAGTTGTTATTCGACCAACGCATGCGCTTGGAGTGCCACAACAACTTTAAGAAGTTCAAACGCCAAGTGGTGGGCTTTCGCTACTTCAACGTCTACGGCCCACGCGAGCAACACAAAGGGCGGATGGCCAGCGTTGCATTTCACCAGTTCAACCAATTCAAAACAGAAGGCAAAGTGAAGTTGTTTGGTGAATATGGGGGCTACGCACAAGGCGCTCAAATGCGAGACTTTGTCTTCATCGACGATGTGGTGGCCGTGAACCTGTGGTTCTTGGACAACCCCGACAAGTCAGGCATTTTCAACCTCGGCTCTGGCCGCGCTCAGCCCTTCAACGATGTGGCCTTGTCTGTGGTCAATGCCATGCGTGCTCACACAGGCAAAGCTGCCCTCGATTTGACTGGCGCCGTCAAAGCAGGCTTGATTGATTACATGCCCTTCCCCGATGCGCTGCGCGGCAAATACCAATGCTATACACAAGCCGACCTAACCCACTTACGCGCCAGCGGTTGTGACCATCAATTTGCCGATGTGCAAAGCGGCGTCACGCAATACATGGCGAACCTGAGCCAATAAGCCTCGCGTCATGCGCGCCTCACCTCACAGCTTAGGCTCTCCCTCAACATTCAAGGCAACCAAGCCTGGCGGACTGCTTCGCTTATGCAAGCCCTTGTTCAACAGCCTTGTCGCGCTGATGTGCTGCACCTCGGTCTTGGCACTAGACATCAACCAAGCCAACGAGGCAGAGTTAGACAGCATCAAAGGCATGGGGCCAGCGCTCAGCGCCAAGGTGCTCAAAGCCCGTGCGCAAGGGCCATTTAAGGACTGGCACGATCTGATGCAACGCGTCTCTGGCATTCGCCAAAACAAAGCGCAACAGTTTTCACAACAAGGCTTGACGGTGAATGGTCAGGCCTTTGTCACAAAGCCTTAGCGGCACCCAAAACTGCCAATGCATCTTCACGCCAAAACGTAGCAGCCGTGAAAAAGCCTTCCCACACACAGCCATGACAACCGCGCCCACAACAGGTGGTGGGCTCAGGAGGCGGTGGGCGCAAGGTCACGCCGCACTGCCAGGCAAGCGTCTGTGCCGCTGCGAAAAACGCCTGTGCGCTAGGCCCATCCATCAAGGGCATCTGGGCTAAAGATTCGGTGCTCATGCACGAATCCTAGCCGCACCTTGAATGCTTACTTGTTGGCGTTGGCGAAGAACAATTGCTCGCCACCAATTTTGTAGCCGTTGATTGAGGCTTGCCCCGCTGGCGAGACCACCCAATCGACAAACTTTTGCGCCAAATCTGCTTTGACATGCGGGTGCTTGGCTGGGTTGACCACCATCACGCCATATTGGTTGAATAAGCTCTTGTCGCCCTCCACCAACACTTGCAAGTCTTGGCGGTTCTTGAAGTTCAGCCATGTGCCGCGATCTGTCAGGACGTAGGCGCCAGTTGAGGAAGCAATGTTCAAAGCTGGCCCCATGCCGCAACCGCACTCTTTATAGCCCGCGCCTTTGTTGTCTAAACCCGCTTGCTTCCAAAAACGCAATTCGGCAGCATGGGTGCCACTCTTGTCACCTCGCGAGATAAAACCCATTTGCGTGTTGGCCACTTTTTGCAGAGCAGCCACGATGTCTTTGCCACGGGCTTTGGCTGGGTCGTTGGCAGGCCCCACCAATACAAAGTCGTTGTACATCACGGGCAAGCGCTTCACGCCAAAGCCTTCGGCCACAAATTTTTCTTCGGCCACTTGGTCGTGCACAAACAGCACGTCAGCGTCACCGCGACGGCCGGTGTCCAAAGCTTGGCCCGTGCCCAAGGCCACCACCTTCACATCCATGCCCGTCGCTTGCTTGAACGCAGGCAACAAATGCGAGAACAAACCCGATTGCTCGGTGGACGTGGTGGAGGCCATCACAATGCTGGGCGCTTGTGCCTGCGCCACGCTACTGCCCCATGTCAAAGCCGCGGCCAGCAAGCCAGCCACCGATAACCAATGTGTACCACGTGTCATCCCAACTCTCCTTTTAAAAACAAATGCGCCTCGGGATGGCTCTCACCCAAAGGTCGATTGAAAAACTCATCCACGGGCAGATCGGCTAACACGCGGCCTGCCTCTAAATAAATCACACGCGTCGCCAAGCGTTTGACTTGGCCCAAGTTGTGGCTGCTAAACAGCAGACTCACATTCGATGCTGCGACCCATTCGCTCAGCAAATGCTCGACTTCGCGTTTGGCATGCGGGTCTAGGCTTGATGTCGGCTCGTCTAGCAATACAAAGTTGGGCTGCAAGGCCCAAGCGCGGGCCAAGGCTAAACGCTGTTGCTGCCCGCCCGATAAAGTACGTGCTGAACGCTCGGCCATGTCTTGCAAACCCACACGATCGAGTGCCTGTCTGGCTCGCACATGCGCCTCACGCCAAGGTGTACCTTGCAACCACAGGCCCCACACCACAAAAAGCAACACCGTTGTGCGCAACATGTGCGGCCGCTGAAACACCATGGCTTGATGCACCCCAGGCGCCACCATCACGCGGCCACTCGACACCGTCAGCAAACCATGGGCCACGCGCAGCAATGTGCTTTTGCCAGAGCCGTTTGCGCCCACCAAGGCCACTCGCTCGCCCGCTTGCATGTGAAAATCAACACCATGCAAGGCCAAGTGCGTATCGAACTGCACAGACACATCTTGCAAGGTCAACACCGCGCTCATACCAGCACCCCTTGCACGGGGTCAGTGCCCTGTCTCTTATACACATCTGACGCTGCCGACGAACTCTAGGGTGTAGATCTCGG
>JAVLFR010000039.1:0-6511 GCA_046052785.1 Limnohabitans sp.
GATCAGTTCTCCGACTAATCCTAAAAACCATGCATTTTTTGAGCAAAACACTATGAAAGGATGCCAGCATGGGACCCAAACAAAATTGAGGGGGTGGGGGTACGGTGGGGTAGCTTCAGGCTGGAAATTGAAGGTCTTTTCCTTTATGAAAATTCATTCCTTTCGCAATGCAGTCGGCATCATGATTACTTGACCAAAATCTAAAATCTGTTATCCTAATTTCCTGTGCCAATCCTGTCCCACCAACCCCTTGGAAACTGGAGATAAGCTGAGTTTTGAATTTTGTAAGTCTTTGATTTTGTTGGGTTTTTAAGTGGCCTTGCTGACGATTTACGACATGTGCAAAGCAGTCGACAGAGGCATGACGATGACCGATGTGCGTTTGCTAGAAAAGCACGGCGGCAAGTCGGGCAGCTTTGTGGCCGACTCCGTCACGCCCTAGCTCAACAGTTGGTAGCCTTGCCTGAGCAAACATTCTCTGAAACGAATGTTGTTGGTGCTTTCTAAGTTGCTGGGGGACTCTTTCACGCGGCGTTCGCAATGGCTGCGATCTTGTTCGTATTGATGCCTATCCACCCTGTTGTCGATGATGGACGGTCGATAGCCATCCGAGTAAGTTTTGGACGTGCCGCAGGCCGTAAAAAGGGCGGAACACACCACTGCCATCGACATCGTTAGAATTTTCATAGACCTCATTTTTATACCTATTTGGTATTAATTTGAGGTAAATTGTATTAATTTTTAATGTCTTTTGCCATTGCTGGCTGATTAATATTTTTCAAGATGGATGGCCAGACCAAAAGCAGCTACCGCAAAGCGTCACCGACCAACGCATAGGGCGCCCAATAAGCGGGGTGGCCGTAACGCGAATCGGCCATGACTTGCAACATGGCCTCTCGCAAGCTTTCTGATTTCGGGGCATTGGGGAATTGCGTGAAATGCGTGAAGGTTCGGGTCGTCAGTTCTTTGGCGCTGTTGGACTCAACCGCCCAATGGGTGACCAATAAGCTTCGCCCACCCGCATAAAAGAAACCACGGGCCAAGCCACTTAAAGCTTCTTCCCCTTTGCCATCGGCAGCAGCCGTGTTGCAAGCACTCAGCACCACCCAGTCTGCATTCAATTTCAAGCCCAGCACATCTTCCAAGGTCAGCAAAGGTGAAAGCGCGTTTTTCAATTCCGAACCATCTGCCGACATGGCCAGCGCAGGCTCTAAGAGCTTGGGCAAATCACCAGCCATCAAACCGTGGGTGGCAAACACAATGACTTTTTTATTGGACAACAGGCCGCTGGTGTTGGCCTTGAGGACGCTGTCGCGGGTCGCCTGAACACCCATGATCAAATCGTTGGTGCTGTCGGCGCGCAATGCTTTTGCCAGGTCTTGCAGTTCATCGCGTGTTTCCGGCAATGCCGGCATGCTGTGATACAACTTTGCGCCGTTGACTTCTTCTGCCTCAATATCGCTCTTGGCGGCGCGCGTGACGTTGACTTGTCGCACCGTCCCGTTGCCAATGACGCGATTCAAGCTGGGGTCAAACACGGGATCGCCCCAAGCGATCAGCGCTTGCTCAGGCAGCTTGCGTCGCGTCAAGCCGCGCAAGCTTAGCCACGAACTCACACTGGGCACTTGCGTCAGGCTGGCTTTGTGAATCAACCAGTCGCGCTGCGTGCCATGGCGTTTAGGAGACGTTTGCAAGACCGCAAAGGGCAAGCGCGCCAAGGAACCCGAAGCGGAAACAATCCACTGGGAGCGATCATTGAGCACGTCTTCCAAGGGTGCGATAAGCGCCTGGTAGGTCTCTTGAGCCAAACGGTCGTCAAACGGCATCACCTTGCCTTGTGTGCCCAAACTCTCCAAAGATTGCCGTAAAACATCCACATGGCGTGTGATTTGCGTTTCAGTGAGTGGCGCGCGGTGGAACTTGGCTTGTGGCTTGCCATCGACTTGTTTCACCGCCCACACATTCACGCCCGTGGCATCTGGCATCACGACCAACAAGGCTTCGCTGTGCGTGAGTTTTTTGGCGATGTCGTCTAAGTTAGGTGGCAGCGGTCGAACCAAGCGCTCGTAGTCGGGAAATGTCGCTTTAATTTGCGCTTGATACTGAACACGTTCTTTTTCCAGCTGGTTGATGCGCTCGCGCATTTGCACGGCCACTTCAGGCAGCGTGGAGCGCGCATTCCCCGCTTCACCTGACAAATACGCACGCACCGCCCTGATTTCGTTTTTGGCATCTTGCTCTTGTCGCACCAACGCAGCCAAGCCTTGCGTATTGGCTGCCGAACGCACGGCGGCATCTGTCAGCGCCTCTTGAACGGCGCCAGCTCGCAACCAATCCGCCAACCCTAAAGCCTGAAGAACACTTTGAGGATCCAGTTCGGCCGCGGCCTCGATGTAAGCACCAATGATGAGTTGGCGAACATCAGGACGAATACCGACTTGATCTAAGTAATCCAAATTGCGCGTGCTCACCAAGGCATTGACCGCACTTTTGAGAAGTTGCAAGGCCTTTTGCTTGGCCTCTTGGCCACCTTGGCGCCAAAGCGCGACGCCTTGCAGGCCTTGGGCCTGAGCTGAAAAATAATGGCCCTCACCAAACGTCTTGACATTGGCAGCCGCCACCCGTTCAAACAAGGGCGCGGCCAGTTCAGGCTCTTTGTTGCCCAAATAGACATAGGCTCTGTCAAAGTGAAAGGCGGTGCGTGATGCGGCCGCGGCGTTGCCTTGGGTCAACCCGTCCAAGCGGTCTATCTCTGCCCTCGCCTGTGGCCACTTCTTTTGCCCAGCCAATGCGATGAACACATCTCTGCGACGTTCGGCTCGGTCGGTTCGCAGCGCGTCAAAACCTAAGCCCTCTAGGATCTCATCGGATTTGCGGGCCAAGCGCTCGGATTGCTCAAACTCACGTTGTGCAAAACGCAAATTTGCCGCAACGATATAAATACCTGACCGAAAGTGCGCTGGCAATTCAACTTCGGAAGAAAAGCGCAAGTAGTCGCGCAACGCTTGCTCTGCATCCGAAAAACGACCCGCAGCCCGATACGCCTGCACCCGTCTTGCTAATGCATTGGCCAAATCAGCGGCCACATTCAATTTTTCAAAACTGTTGTTGCGTGTGCTGGTCAGACTGAGCGCGTTGCGGGCGGCCTTCTCAGATAAATTGGCAGCGTCAATGGACTTGTCCCATTTCCCCAATCGCTGCTCAAGTTGCGACAACACAGAATACGAAAAATACGCGCTGCGCTTCAACATGATTTGGTCAACGGGCCCCCATCGCTCGCGGCCCAGAGCGTCGATGAGCGGGAAAATTTGGTCCACCTCTTTTCTAGCTTGGCCAAGCCGGCCCCACCTGAGGTAGTCATTGGCGATATGCGCCATGAAAAAGGGCTTTCTAGGCTTGGGAGCCAGTTCTATCGCCTCTTGATGAAGCGCGATGGCTTGTGCATAGTCGCCACGGTTTCTTGCAATATTGGCCAAGTCATTGATCAAGCTTGGGCTGTTGACAAGTGGTTTGGCCTCCAGCAAAACCGCCTCTTCTGCATCACTCAAGGCGAGCTTTTTGGCCGCCATTCGTTTTTGATTGACTTGTATTTCTAGATTGACTTTTAGCGCGTCCTTGTTCAAGGGCGTTGCAAGGATTTCTCGCAAGCGCGCCTCTTCCTCCGGCGATACTTTTTTGAAGTTCGCTTCTATCTCCATCTCTTGAGCGACTGCTGGCCCTAGCCATGGAAACAGCAAGGCCCCTAACAACAACAGCTTGATGGCACACGATGCGTTTTTCATTACACCCTCCACTGAATGGACACGACGTTTAGTCATTGACCGCTGGCCCCACCTGCGCCATCTGCCAGAGCTTCAAATACTTGTAATAGCTTGTCTCAGCATTGGAAATAGACAGTGCCAAGCCATGCGCGCCATCTAAAAAACCGCGGCGAATCACATAGGTGCGAAAAAAAGCCCACGCGCCGTGACCCACCGCCCCCGCCACCGACGAGCGTTTGCCCCGCGCATAAGCTTGCTGGGCAGATGCGCTGGAATAGGCATCGACCTTGGACAGCACTTGCGAAAAATTGAGATAGCTGTAATGCAGCAGGTGGTGTTGCAGGGCAAGCACTTTTTGGTCGGTGACGACACGCTCATGCACCAAGTCGTCTGAGAACTTGGCGCTACCGCGCTTGAACACACGCAGCACGTAGTCGGGCTGCCAGCCCGCGTGGTGGATGAACTTGCCGCAATAAGACGACAAGCGCGGCAGTTTGAAGGCCACGCCCGCATGGCCCGCTTGCAACACCTGTTGGATTTCTTGGGCCAGCTCGGGCGTGACGCGCTCGTCGGCATCGATCGAGAACACCCAGTCGCAAGTGGCCAGATCGAGCGCGCGGTTTTTTTGTGGGCCAAAGCCAGGCCAGTCTGGCGGCTGAGACACTTTGGCACCCAGCTGCTGTGCGATGGCCGGCGTGCCATCGGTGCTTTGGCTGTCCACCACAATGACTTCATCGACCCAGCCTTGCAGGGACTGCAAACAGTCGCGCAAATTGTGCGCTTCGTTGCGCGTGATGACGATGGCCGAGAGGGTGGGGCGTTGGTGGGTCATGTTGCCAAAGAGTTTAGCGCGGTGTGTTTCGTTTCACGTCTTCAAGTCGCTCGGTCAAGGTTTGCACCTGCTGGTCATGGCCCAACCACTGGCCGCTGTCGATGACGCGCTGCACCACGCGCGCTTCGGGTGAGTAGTGCATCAAACGCAGCGCTTGTGGGTAGAGTTCAGCAGCGTTGTCTGCATTGATTTGTTGCGTGGTCAACTCGGCAAAGTCGGCTTGGTTTTTGAACAGCCACGATTGCTTGGCATGGTGCAAAGGGTTGTCGCGATAGACCGCATCACGCGATTCGGCTTGTCGGTAAATCTGGGCCACACGGTTGAAGTCCCACGCGGCGTACAAACAGCCAATGAACAACATCGCCGCAAGCCACATGGGCGTCGCTGGCGCTTCGTGTGCCACGGGCGCCTCTGGCGCTGCCCACAGCAAGCCCACGGCCAGACCCAGCGTCATTTGAAAGGGGCCGTACCAAAGTGGGTACTCAAGCAAGCTGTGCAGACCCAGCACCCACAACAGGCACCAAGCCATCACGCGCCAAGGGTGCTGTTCGCGCCACGGCTTGCGGCGCAAGACCCATGCGCCAGCCACCGCCATCACGGCCAATGCAAACGGCACGCCAAACTCCAGGGCCAGGTGCAAAGGAAGGTCGTGTGCGTTGTCCAGCAAGTCGCAAAAACGCAGTCCGCTGTAAGCCGTGATGAAGTGGGCGTAATCGGTTTCACCCCAGCCCCAACCCAGCCAAGGCTGCTGCGCAATCAGCGTCAGCACGTTGGCCCACAACACACGGCGGCCCCCGCAGGCGCCGTAGTCCTGTGTTTGTCCCGTTACACGCAATAGCATGCTCGCGCCCCACTCGCCCGTGGTTTGTAGCGCCAGCCAAGGCATGACCACCGACCACAGCGCAACCAGCACAGGCGCGGCAAGTGCCAGCCCCATCCAGCCCGCACCCAGGCCTTTGCCCTGCCGCGCTTGGCGCCAACCCCAAGCCGCCATCCACACACCCACCAGCACCCATTGCATGGCGCCCGTGCGCGACAGCGAGCACGCCACGCCAGCGGCCAGCACATTGAGCCAGACCCAGGCCGATGCCCAGTCCCCACGCGACAGGCTTTGCGCTTTGATACGCACCGCCATCCAGCCCAGCAAGACCACCAGCCCAAGGCTGGTGAGTGACGCAAATTGGTTGCGCTGACGCAGGTTGGCAAACGCATCGCCCTTCAAGGGCTGGTTGACCCAAGGGGATAACTCGCGGGCCCAGCCCAAATACTGCAAACCGCCCAACACAGCGCTGATGACGGCAGCGGCCAACAACCCAAACATCAGGGCATGCAACACGCCTGCCTGCGCGGCCGCTCGTCGACCCACTTCCACCATGAGCCACACGCACAACAGCGACGCCAGCAAGCCCGCCGTCAAAGCGCGGTCCACCACCTGCGGCACCAACAGCAAAGAAGCCAGCAACCCAGCCATCAGCACAACCGCGATGCCACGCGATGGCCGAGACCACTGCGACTGGGCCAGCGGCAACTCCACCACGGCTAACAAAGCACACGCGGCCAACATCCAACTCACCAATAAGGGCACCACCGCCGTGGATGGGCTGCTGGTAAAGGGGTTAAGCCAGGGCAAGGCGATGCAAACCACCAAGATGGCATTGCGCAGCCAAAGGGTTTGAGTGATCGGCGAAGTCATGCGGGGATTTTCCCTCACGACCTCATGCCCAAAACAAAAGCGCCCGAAGGGGCTCAGCGTGGTGTTGTGTTTGGCTTATTTGCAGTCGCTGGGCACATACTTTTTGTCCAGCGCGTCGTTGGGCACTGACACGCCGACAAACGCATCCGCACCCCTGGCCAGGCACTTCCACTGCACAACCCCTTCAATGCTCACGCTGCTGGCGGTTGGGGCGGGCAATGCTGA
>JAVLFR010000040.1:0-10641 GCA_046052785.1 Limnohabitans sp.
CCCCACAGGTGCCGCGCAAGGCTTCACGGTCGGTGTCAAAGACAACGCCACAGGCAACGCCTTGTCGAGCTTGTCATTCGCGCAACCGCCATTGCAAGCCGCCAGCGATGCCTCGATCAAGGTCGATGGCATCAGCTTCACTCGGTCGAGCAACAGCATCAAAGATGTGGTGCCTGGCTTGACGCTGGACCTCAAAGCGCAGACCCCCGTGGGGGTGCCCGCCAACGTGGATTTGGTGCGTGACACCACACCCGTGAAAGACAAAATCAACAGCCTGGTGGCCGCCTACAACGATGCCATGTCTGTGTTGAATGTGGTCAGCGATCCCAAGTCGACGGTCGAGCAGTTTGGCGCCACCTTGGTGGGCGACTCCACGGTGCGTCGTGTGCGCGAACAAATGCGCGCCATGGTGACCGGCGACTCCAACACACCGAGCAATGGCATCAGCCAAATCTGGCAGTTTGGGGTCAGTCTTGACCAAACAGGCAAACTGAGCGTCGACGACACCAAGCTAGAGGCCATGCTGCAGAGCAACTTTGATGATGCCGTCAAAGTCTTCACAGGCAATACCGATGGCCTGAGCACCTTCAGCACACAGCCTGCGGGCTTGGCGGGGGAAGCCGTGAAAAAAATCACGGCCATGACCAGCAAGACGGGCTTCATCCAGCAGCAAAGCAATAACGCCACCACGCAAATCACCAAATACAAAGCCGACCTGACCAAACTCGACACACGTATGGAAGTCTTGCTGGCCCGCTACACCAAGCAATTTGGTGTCATGAACAGCTTGGTGGGTCAAACCAATAGCCTCAAAACAAGCCTCAAGTCCACCTTTGACGGCATGATGTCCACCTACACCAACAAGTAAACCCAAAGAACCCTCAGGAGCCTTTGCCACTTTTATTTTTAAAAGTCGCTCAAGTTCTCCCAACTCGGGTCGATATAACGATCACAGCAGCACCTATTTTGGTTTGTTGCTTTTGTGCCATCTGTCGATGGCATTGAAAGGTCTTATATGGTTACCTTAGCAAGCAGTCCAAGTCCGACGGCAGTTGCCATGCCGGCGGAATTTGCACGCCCCAGCGCTGCCCAAGCGCAGTCTGCGCCAAGCCCCGCAGTCAGCATGCCTGTGCCCGCCAAAATCGCCCTGCCCGTCAAAGCTGAAATCAATTTTGATTCAGAAAAAATGATGGCGCAGATGAAAGAGGCTGTCTCGCGCCTCAACGAGATGGTGCAAAGCACAGGACGTGGGCTGGACTTCGCGATGGACGAGAAGCTCGGGCGTCCCGTGGTTACCGTCACCAACACCCAAACGGGTGAGGTGGTGCGCACCATCCCTAATGAAGTGGTCATCCGTGTGGCGCACAGCATTGAAGACTTCAAAGGTCTTTTGCACGACCAAACTTTATAAAAATTTTTTCAATCCACTCAAGTTCTGAATAGACCTTCCGATTCACCACCTAACAGGAAATGATTTCTGTACGGGTGATGCAACAGGCTCTAAGTGCTGCGTGTCGCCAAAAGCGCCGCAGTCAGCCATGTTGGCAAATCTGCTCAACCATTGTGATCAACCTTCAGGAGAAAGATCATGTCAGTTA
This sequence comes from Limnohabitans sp., assembly GCA_046052785.1. GTDB lineage: Bacteria > Pseudomonadota > Gammaproteobacteria > Burkholderiales > Burkholderiaceae_C > Limnohabitans. The sequence continues at coordinate 1,599 of JAVLFR010000040.1, forward strand.
TTAACACCAACGTTAAGTCACTCGTCGCTCGCGATGCTATGACCATCAATAACCGTGCTCTGTCAACAGCGATGGAACGTTTGTCTACAGGCAAGCGCATCAACTCTGCTGCTGACGATGCTGCGGGTTTGTCCATTGGCACCCGTATGGACGCTCAGGTCAAAGGCCTGAACATGGCCATCAAGAACGCCAACGATGCCATCTCTGTCACGCAAACCGCTGAAGGCGCGATGCAAGAAGTGACCAGCATCTTGCAACGCATGCGTGAACTGTCTGTGCAATCTGCCAACGACACCAACAGCGCTGAAGACCGCGCCTTCTTGCAACAAGAAGTGACACAGCTGTCTTCTGAAATCGACCGCATTTCTTCGACCACCCAGTTCAACGGCATCAACGTGTTGGACGGCTCGTTCAAGGGTAAGGTTTTCCAAATCGGCGCCAACCAAGGCCAAACCATGGGCTTGACCATTGGCAGCATGAAGTCCAGCGTGTTGGGCGTGGCTTCTGGCAACACCGCTGTGTCTGCCTCAGGTGCCTCAGGCGCCTCTGCAGCTTCCACTATTTCTGATGCGGCCGCCAAAGGTACAGCGGCGACAGCGACTGTGGTGAAGTTGGGTTTCTCTGCCAGCGACACTTACACCTTCACATTGGCTGACGATGTGTCTGGTTTGCCCGCAGTGGGTGTCACAGCCAAAGCTTTGGACTTGACAAGCAGCGTGAGCAAGCGTGATTTTGCTGATGCGCTCAACAAGGCTTTGAAAGAGTCTGCCGTTGACACCAACTTGGAAGGTTCTGCAACGTTTGCTACCACTTCCATCACAGACAACACCAAAGCAGCTGACTTCAAGTTCTCGATTGCCATCAACGGCGGTACACCTGTCAACAGCATCGATTTGCGTTCACGCCTCCAGTCAACTGCTGCAGTTGCCTTGGCGGGTACAGCAACAGCTGGCCAAGCCGCGACTGCCTTGCAAGATGAATTGCAAGCTTTGTACGGCGACAGCATCACTGTCACGCAAACGGGTGGCAAGATGAAAGTCACAGATGCGCAAGGCCGCAAGATTGAGATCTCTCAAGGTGGCGGTTCTGGCGCACTCTTCGGTACCGATGTGGTCAACGTCGGCGCGTTGAAAGTCGAAGCCAATGTGCAAAACAACATGTCTGTGGCATGGAGTGGCAATGATTTGGTGGTCAACAACAAAGCGGGTGGTAAAACAACACTGGCTGCTTACACCACGACAGGCTCTTCAAAAGTCACATTTGATGCAGTGACGGATGCACAAGCCAACCAACGCGATCCAATCGTTTTGGCCAAGGCCGTGTCTTCTGATGACGCAGTGTCTATCAAGGGTCGTACAGAAGCCACTGGCATTCAAATGACATTCTCCGATCGCACGGGTGACGGTACGAATGCGAAATACGAATTCAAACTGACCAACGGGGCAGGTGACATTTACGCTGATTTGACAGGTGCCAATGCCTTGGATGTGAAGGCCGATGCAACCGATGCTGAAGTGGTCGCGGCTGTGAGAGCTCGCCTGACTGCTGTGATCGGTCAAGACGGTATTTTGAAGTTGGCCGCTGCTGGCGATGGCACGATCAACGCTGATGAGTTTGATGTCACCTTCAAAGACAACGTCTTGACAGTGACCAACAGTGCAGGCCGCGCTTTGGCTGTGCAAAACTTCGAGTCCACAGCGGGCACGATGGTTGTCACACCTACCAACGAGTTGGGCGCTGCCAAAACCTTAGCTTCCGAAACCGCTCTGTACTCTGAATTGAACTTAAAAATCAACACCAGCTCATTTGGCGTTGATTTGACCAGCGGCACAACCGATGCTGGTAAGTTTGACATCTGGATTGATGGTGCCAAGAGCACGGCTGGTATCGCCTTGACTTTTGATGGCGCTGCTGACAACGCCAGTGGTACAGCCTTGGCAAAAGCAATTCAAGATGCGGTCATTGCCTTGACTGACGTGGAAGATAAAGCGACGGGCTTGAAGCATGATGTCACAGACATCACAGCGAAGTACGACGCTGACACTGGCACCATTGCCATCCGCGATAACAAAGGCCGTTCGATTTCGATGGCTGCTCAAACCAGCAACACATTGGCCGGTGTGGGCGCCGTGATCACCAACGATGGTGGCACAGCACCCGGCAACAACAACCTGCGCGTGCAAACCGCGTCGGCAACCGCCAAGGGTGATGTGATTCAAGCGACTGAAGTTAAGTTCTCTTTGAGCGAAAACAACAGCAAGTTTGACTTCAAACTGAACGGACAAGGTTTGACAGCTGGTGCTGCTGGCATGACTTGGGATTCAACCAAAGCCTTGGAAGGTTCAGATTTGAAGAAAAATCTGGATGCCTTGATGACGACGTTGAATGGCAGCCACCCCAACCCCGTGTTTGAATACAAGGTGTCTGGCAGTGAAATCACATTCCTGCAACGCGCTGGTGGTGAGTTGAAGATTTCTGACTTCAAAACCTTCACAGGTGGCGATGCCATCACCGCCACCATCACCCCAGCCAATGGCCAAGGTGCTGCTAAAACTGTGGGTTACAACGAAGTTGTTGCAACTGCCAACGCTTCAGGTACCAAAGCCACGGCCACAACAGCCACATTGAAGTTGACGGGCGACGACTTGTACAGCTTGTCAGTGTCTGACGGTAAAAACACTTACACCATGGCCCCCACCACGGTGGACTTGTTGGATGCCAACAGCACACGCAAGTTTGTGGACACCTTGAACAGCGCCATGGGCGGCTCAAACATCAAAGCCAGCATGGACACCAAGGGCAACTTGTTCTTGACGGACGAAACAGGTGGTGATGTGGCTTTGACCAGCTTCAGCTCTGCCACTGGCAAAACTGCCACTTGGACGCCCAAGCAAGGCCAAGGCAACACCTTGAGCCTCACAGGCGGCGGTGCAGTGCCCTTCTCGGGTGAAGTGCCAGCAGGTGGCGTGGCCGTGGTCACACCAAGTGCCGGTTCGTCCGTGTCGCAAATCTCGATTGCGACACAAGACGGTGCCGCCAAGGCCTTGAAGGTGATCGACAGTGCGTTGAGCTATGTCAACAACGAGCGCTCCAAGTTGGGTGCTGTTGAAAACCGCTTGACCCACACCATCGACAACTTGACCAACGTGGTGACCAACACCGCAGCTTCGAAGAGCCGCATTGTGGACACCGACTACGCGACTGAAACCACTGAGCTGGCCCGTAGCCAGATCATTCAGCAAGCCGCGACCGCCATGTTGGCGCAAGCGAACCAGTCCGCCCAAGGCGTGCTGTCTTTGCTCAAGTAATTCACACTTGAGTCAGGCCCAAAGCCCTGAGCTGAAAAGCTCAGGGCTTTTTTGTTGGCATTTTTTTTGCAAGACATGAAGACATCAACCATGGGTGTCAAAAAAATGACGACAACAACAGGGCGCACCGCCAAGGTGCCAGGCTATCTTGAACAATTTAAATGCATTGGCACTGACTGCCCAGACACCTGCTGTGCAGGCTGGCAGGTGGACATTGACAAGGCGACCTTTAAAAAATTAAGAAATTTAGACAAGGGCGAACTCGCCACCAAGGTCAGAAAGCACATCGCCGTCTTGCCTGTCACGTCTGGCAAGAGCTATGCCCGTGTCAAGCTGGATGACAAATTGCATTGCCCCATGCTGACCGAGACCATGTTGTGCAGCATTCAGCAAGAGGTGGGTGCTGACCATTTATCCATGGTGTGCCGCGATTACCCCAGGCAGTACACCGCCATCGGTAACCAAACCACGCAGTTGCTGGCGTCGCTGTCGTGTCCCGAAACCGCGCGCTTGTGCTTGCTAGACACCCAAGGGTGGAAGCTATCAGAGCGCCCATTGGCGATTCCCATGGGCAAAGACGTGCCCTATATCGCTGGCCATAAAGGAAACTTTTCAAAGGCCGATGATTACAGACCACGTAATTTTGAATTGCTACAAAACTTTGCGTTGCAAGTGGTGCAGTACCGTGGCTTGGCCCTGTGGCAGCGTTTGTTGCTGGTGGGGCTGGTGTGTGAGCGCCTGGAAGCGCAAGACCTGACACTGCCCCAGCCTGAGGTGGATCGGCAGGTGGAGCATGTGGTGTTGCAAGCCAAGCTGGCCATGCTCGATGGCAGCTTTCACACGCAAACCCAAAACTTGGCCGCCAACCCCAACACCTTGGTGGCGCAACAGGTGTTTATCAAGCGCATGAACGACGAACGCTTGTTGATGAGCATGAACACCACGGGTGAAGTCCGCATGAACACAGCGTTTGTCACTTGTATGGCCGAGGCCTTCATTGGCTTGGCTTATGAGACGGGCGACTTAGAAGCCACCTCTCAAAGGCTGCAAGAGGCCTCCGCGCGCTTTGCCGCGTTTGAGGCAGAGCACCCCTATATTTTGGAAAATTACCTCTGCAACACCTTGGCCCTAGACGTGTTTCCTCTGGCCAAAGAAAAGGCCTTGGAACAGCAGTGGCATGACCTGATGATTCGCTATGCCATGGTGCGCTTCTTCTACCTCATCGGCATGATCGCCCATCATGGCGACAACTTCTCGGTGGACCATTGCGTCAAGCTGATTTACAGCTACAGCAAAACCGTGCAACACAACAAAAACTTTTTGCCACGAATCCACGAGTTTTTAGTCAATGAGAAGCTCAATTCTTTGGCCACGATGGCTATTTTGGTGCGTTAAAAAGTACGCATGCGGCAAGAAGTTGCCGCATTTATGAGTCATTTAAGTTTTCTCAATTGCACCCGATCTACAAGTGACAGAAATGTCACTGTGATATCGGCGCACTTGAAAGAACAAAATGACCGTCAGCGTAAACCTAGGATCTTCTGGCCAATTTAGCCAGTTCAGCCTGCTTGGCTCAGGCGCGGGTTCGTTCGGTCAAACCACTGACTTGTCGGGCTACACCACCTCCCAAGTGCAGGCGCTGACCTTGAAGCAAGTGGGATCGTTGACCAGCACACAAGCAACGGCGATTCCCGCCGCTGCCTTGGCGGGGTTGACCACGCTACAAATTAAGTCGCTCAGCACCCAAAACGTGGCAGCCCTGAGCACGGCACAAATCGCCGCGCTGTCGTCCACGCAACTCAATGCCATGAGCAGTGCGCAGCTCAACAGCCTCACCGCCCCGCAGCTCAATGCCTTGACCACACAACAAGTCACAGGGCTGCGTGTGACGGGCATGGCCTCGTTGAACACCAGCCGCATTGGGTCGGTGAGCACCACCCAAATGCGGCAGCTCTCGAGCGAGCAAATTCAAGCACTGACCACCGATCAAATTGTGAGCATGATTGACGCCCAATTGGCGGCCCTCACCACAGGGCAAATCACCAGCTTCAAGTCGGCCCAAATTCGGGCCATCGAAACCCGAGATTTGAGTGGCTTGACCGTGGGTCAAATGGCCGCATTCAGTGCGTCGCAGTTGGCCACCTTCACGCCCACACAAATGGCTGCTTTGAGTTCCGCCCAAATCGCAGCCATTGACTCAGAAGACGTGTCTACCCTCAACACCGCCCAAATGGCTGCGCTGACCAGCGGCCAACTGAATGCCTTGACGACAGGGCAGTTAAGTGCTTTGTTGCCTAGCCAAATCGCCGCCGTGAGCACGGCCAGTCTGGCCGCGTTGGTGAGTACAAAATTGCAAAGCCTGAGTTCCGAGCAAATCTCGGGGCTCAAGCCTGCACAGATGTTGGCTCTGAGCAGCGCGCAGTTAAATGCCATGGGCTCGACCCAAATCAGTGGCTTGACCAGCGCACAACTCAGCGTGTTGCGCACCGCAGATGTGGCCGCCTTGACCACCACCTTTGTGTCCTTGCTGGTCAGCTCGCAATTGCCCGCGTTCAGCACGCAGCAGATGCAAGCGCTGCGGACAGGCCAATTGGCAGCGCTCCCCCCAGAAAGTTTGGCTGGCTTAAAAACCACCCAACTCAGAGCCCTCAGCACCGACCAAGTTCGGGCCCTCACCACCACCCAAGCCAGCAGTTTGACGCTGGGCCAGCTGACGGGCCTGACCACCACGCAAGTGGGCGCCATGACCACCGCACAGGTGGAAAATTTGACCACCGATCAGATCAAGGCATTGACCACGGCACAGATGGTGGCTTTGAGTTCGGCGCAATTGAATGCCTTGAGCGACGAGCAGACCGCCGCCTTGACGGCCAAGCAAATCGTTGCCATCGAAACCGCAGACATTGCCACGCTGGACACCACACACATTCAATCGCTCACAGGCATGCAAGTGAAGAACCTGAGCTTGGCACAAATCAGAGTGTTCACCGAGGCGCAAATGACGGCTCTTGAGTCTGAGGATGTGGCCGTGCTCTCCACCGCCCAAGTGGCGGCGCTGTCGGGCACACAGGTGGCGGCACTCACCACCGATCAAGTGGTCGCGATGAAGCCCGCGCAAGTGGCCAGCTTGACCTCGCTGGCCGTGGCCGCGCTGACCACAGAGCAGGTGCCTGCTTTGTTGACCTCACAATTTACGAGCTTGACCACCCAACAAGTGGCCGCGTTCAGCAGTGCGCAATGGGCCTCGGCGGGCACCCAGCAACTCGCGGCCTTAAAACCTGCGCAAGTCATGGCCATCGCCACAGCCCAGATAACGGGTTTGACGACCGAGCACATGGAGAGCCTGTCCAAAATTCAAGTGGCCAGCTTGACGACGGCGCAATTGCAAGCCTTGTCCACAGCGCAAATCGCGGCCATCGACAGCGAGTCTCTGGCGGGCATGACCACCGCACAGGTGCAGTCGCTCAAAACCGAGCAAATGGCCGCGCTCACCAGCGCGCAGGTGGCGGGCTTGAAGTTGGCGCAACTGGCCGCTTTGTCCAGCACCAGTTTGCGCGCCTTGACCACTGGCAGCATGGTGGCGTTGGGGTCTGATCAGTTCAAGAGTCTCAGCACTGCGCAAATTGCCAGTTTGACGACCGCACAAATTGCCGCCATCGACACCGCAGACTTGCAGGCTTTCAACACCAAGCAAATGGTGGCCTTGACATCGGACCAAGTGGCAGCGCTTGAAACAGACCAGCTCACAGCCCTGTCCGCAGCCCAAATGGCGGCGATTGAAACCGCCGATTTGGTGGCCCTAGACACCACGCAAGTCGCGGCACTCGCCAGCACCCAAGTGGCAGCGCTGACCTCGACGCAGCTCAGCCACATGACCACTGCACAAGTGGCCGCTTTGACCACCGACCAGGTGCCACATTTGGCAGCCAAGAGCCTCGCGGCCTTGACGACCGAGCAGGTGTTGGCCTTGAGCGTGGCGCAACTGCCCACCTTGGGCACCCACCAAGTGGTGGCCTTGGGCAGCGCCCACCTGAACGCCCTGACCTCAGACCAAGTGGCCGCCTTCACCACCAGCCAAGTAGCCGCTTTGACCGCGGCGCAAATCAAGGCCTTAGGGTCAGATCAAATTGCGGGCTTGACGCCTGAATTGGTGGTGGCGGTGACCCCGAGCGATTTGGCTGCGATGTCGAGCAGCCAACTCAATGCGATGTCGACGGAGCAAATCAGCAGCCTCAGCACCACGCAAGTGACGGCGCTCAAACCGTCGCAACTCCAAGCGCTCGATGCCGACTTGTTTGCGGCGTTCACCGACACACAGGTGACGGCGTTCAATGCATCCCAAATGGCCAGTTTGTCGACAGCGCAAATCAGCACCATGAGTTTGGAGCAACTGGCCGTGGTGTCCACCGCCAATATTGCGGCCTTGAAGTCCGACCAAATCAGGGCGTTTAGCCCCGACCAAATTGCGGCCCTCAGCACCACACAAATTGCGGGCATGCAGCGCGGCCAGTTCACGAGTTTGACGCTAGAGCAACTGGCGGTGTTGGATGACACGCAAATCGCGGCGATTGAAACGTTTGACATCACTGGCTTGAGCGCGACGCAGGTGGGTGCCTTGAGTACAACGCAAACGACGGCTTTGACCACCGCCCAAGTGGGCGCATTGATGCAGTCGCAATTGGTCGCCATGAGCGAAGAGCAGGTGCAAACCTTGTCCTCGTCACAACTTCGTGCGATCTCGGCGGCAACCATGGCGGCGTTGACCTCTCGTCAAGCGCGTGCGCTGGCCACCGAGCAGGTGGCGGCCTTGACGACAGACCAAGTGGCTGTTTTGAAAACAGAGAGCTTGGCGGCCATGTCGACCGATCAGATCCAGGCCATGACGACGGCACAAGTCCGCGCCCTCTTGCAGCAGCAAGTGGCGGCCTTGACCACCGATCAATTGACCACGTTGTCGTCTGCTCAAGTGGTGGCATTGGACACGCAAGATGTGGTGTCTTTGACCGCCACCCAAGTGGTCGCCTTGACCTCTGATCAACTCAACGCCATGACCAGCGCACAAGTGGGCGCCTTGGAAACCCGTGATGTGGCCATGCTCACCCCGGGGCAATTGACTGCCTTGGAGACGGGTCAAATCGTGGCGATGACCACCGCGCAAATTGCGGCATTGACCACCGATCAGACGCTGGCCTTGACCTCCACACAAATCGCTGCCATTGAAACAGCGGACATTCAGGCCTTGAAAACATCGCAACTCAGTGTGTTGAATTCGGAGCAACTGGGCGCCTTGGGGTCAAACCAATTGCGCGCCCTTGGCACCGCGCAGTTGGCTGCCTTGACCACCGACCAATTGCCCGTGTTGTCGAGCACGCAGCTGAACGCGTTGACGACCCAGCAATTTGTGTCCCTCAGCACGACCCAAGTGCAAGCCCTGAGCACAGGCCAAATTGCCCATCTGGGCGCCGCCCAATTGGCTGCCTTGACCACCACCATGGTGGCCGCGTTCACCACGGACCAAGTGGTAGCCTTGCCCTCACAAAGCTTGGCGGCCTTGAGCACCACCAACACGCAAGCATTGACCACCACCCAGGTGGGGGCCTTGTTGACGGGTCAAGTGGCGGCACTGACCACCTCGCAAGTGGCCGTGTTGTCGAGCCAGCAGCTGGGCAGCTTGGGTTCAGACCAAGTGCGTGCATTGACCACGACCCAAGTGCCAGCGTTGACCACCACCCAGC
>JAVLFR010000041.1:0-3130 GCA_046052785.1 Limnohabitans sp.
CGGTGGGCTCGTCCATCAGCAACAAGCGTGGCGTGTTGGCCAAGGCCATGGCCAGCTCCAGGCGTTTCACATCGCCGTAGGCGAGGGCGTTGCCAGGGCGACTCGCTTGCGCGTCGAGCTCGACGTGTGCCAGCAGGTGCAGCGCATCTGCACGTCGGTAATGCGTGGCGCGACGCCAAGGCGCGCGCCATTCGCCGTCCGCCGACAGCAAAGCCATTTGCACGTTCTCTGCCACGGTGAGCGAGCCGAAGATTTGCGCGATTTGAAAGGTGCGGCTCACACCCAAGCGCCAAAGCGCATGCGGCCGATGTCCGATCAAGGACACACCGTCAAGCGTGATGCGCCCGCTGTCGGGGGCGAGTTGACCGTTGACCAAATTGAAGGTGGTTGACTTGCCCGCCCCGTTGGGGCCAATGAGCGCGAGCAACTCGCCGGCTTGCACGCCAAACGACACATCTCGGACGGCTTGGTTGCCACCAAAGGCTTTGCTTAAAAGGTCCACACGCAAAAGAGGTGCGTGGTTGAGTTGGCTCATGTTGACCCCCGCGCATCGGACGTGCGTGCCATAAACACACGTTGCCACAGCGCCTGCACCGAGCCTGCAATGCCTTGAGGAAATACCAGCACCAAGAGCAAGATGCTGGCCCCCAACACGGCGCGCCAATAGTCGGTGCTGCGGGCCAAACTGTCTTGCAGCGCGGTGAAGGTGACCGCGCCAACCAGCGGCCCCGCCAAGGTGTGAACCCCGCCGAGCAACACCATCACCAAGCCGTCGACCGACTTGCCCACGCCCAAGACATCGGGCGAGATGCTGCCCTTAGAAAATGCAAACAACGCCCCAGCCAAACCTGCAAAGCCAGCCGCGATCACAAAGCCCAGCCATTGCACATGCGCCACGTTCAGACCCATGGCTTCAGCGCGGCCCACCGCGTCACGGCTCGCGCGCAGGGCGTAGCCCAGGGGTGACATCAGCACGCGGCGCAAGGCGTAGACGCCCAGCCCCACCAGCGCGAGCGTGAGCCAGTAATACGCCGCTTTGTCTTGCCAGCCCGCACTGGGCCAAACGCCAGTCAGGCCGTTGCTGCCGCCCGTGAAGTCATCCCATTGAAAACAGATGGACCACACAATTTGTGCAAAGGCCAAGGTCAGCATGGCCAAATACACACCCGACAAACGCACCGCAAACCAAGCGATGGGCGCGGCCACCAACGCGCTGACAAGGGGGGCTAAGAACAAAGCCGCTTCGCTCGACACGCCCGCGCGCAACACCAGCAGCGCCGCCGCATACGCCCCCACGCCAAAGTAAGCCGCGTGTCCAAACGAATGCATGCCCGCAGGCCCCATGATGAAGTGCAAGCTCGCAGCAAACAAAGCAGCAACCAGCAAGTCAATGCCCAGCACCAAGGTGTAAGGCGCGTCAGCGGTGAACCAGGGCAAGACAAAGAGCGCTGCGCCAACCAAGAGCCACACCCGTTGTGAACGTTGACCTCCCAACTCAAACGGGGCCTCTTGTTCGCTCGGCGCGCGGGGCGCACTTTGGGGCTTGCCCAACAAGCCCCAAGGCCGCACCATCAGCACCACCGCCATCACCAAAAACTCGGCCACGAGTGTGAGCTTGGAAAACGCAAACGACACGCCCATGATGTCGACGGTGCCTACGCCAATGCACAAGGCTTTGATTTCGGCGATCAACAAAGCCGCCACAAATGCGCCTGGAATCGAGCCCAGGCCGCCCACCACGACCACCACAAACGCGTCGCCTATGGTGGCCATGGCCAGCCCCAAGTGCGCGGGCTCGCGCGGCAGTTGCAGGGCGCCGCCCAAGCCAGCCAGGGCGCAGCCCAGCGCAAACACCGCGGTGAACAAGTGGCGTGGGTTCACGCCTAAAGCGCCCAGCATCTCGCGGTCTTGTGTGGCTGCGCGCACCAGCACACCCAAACGCGTGCGTTGTAAACACCACCACAGCACCAGCAAGACCAGCGGACCGATGGCGATCAGAAACAAGTCATAGCTGGGAAAGCGGCGGCCCAATATGTCCACCGCACCGCTCAGGCCTGGTGCGCGTGGCCCCAGCAAATCTTCGGCGCCCCACAGCCACAAGGTGCCGTCTTGGATAACCAGCACCAAGGCGAAGGTGGCAAGCAGTTGAAACAACTCGGGTGCTTTGTAAATGCGGCGTAGCACCAGCACTTCCACCACCGCACCCAAAACGCCTGTGACGAGCGCCGCGCACAGCAAGAGCAAAAAGTAGGCAACGGTTTGGCTGACGGCGTCAGGCAACAGCACGCCCAAAGCACCACATACAAACGGTGCGGCATGCGACATCAGCGCGTAAGCCACATACACGCCCAGCATGAAAAACGAGCCGTGTGCAAAGTTGACGATGCGCGTCACCCCAAAGATCAATGACAAACCCGCCGCCACCATAAACAAAGACGAAGCGCTGGCTAGCCCGTTGAGGGCTTGAACGAGAAAGCTAGCGATGTCCATGTGGGTTGAGGGTTTGAAATTAAAACGCCCGCAAGTGGCGAGCGTTGTGGGTGGGGTAATGAACGGCGCTTAGGGGCTCGGTCGGAGTTTCTTCACAACGTCATCGCTAGGCTGCACAGTGGCCCCGTCGATGTAGCGGTAGTCTACCAACACCCCCCTGCCGTTGTCGTTTTTGGTGCGACCCAAGAACGCACCCATGGTGGACTGGTTGTCTTGTTTGCGGAAGGTGGCTTTGCCAAATGGGGTGCCAAAGGTCATGCCGCTGAAAGCGGTGATGAGCTTTTCAGTTTCGGTGCTTTTGGCGCGTGTGATGCCCGCCGCCAGGGCGTGAATCATGCTGTAGCCCACCACCGAGCCCAAGCGGGGATGGTCGTTGTACTTGCGGTGGTATGCCAAATAAAAGGCTTTGTGTTCAGGCGTTTGCACGCCGTACCAAGGGTAGCCCGTGACGATCCAGCCATTGGGCGTTTCGTCTTTGAGGGGCTCCAAATACTCGGGCTCGCCGGTCAACAGGCTCACCACCTCGCGACCTTGAAACAGCCCACGCGTGTTGCCTTCGCGCACAAACTTGGCCAGGTCGGTGGCAAATAGCACGTTGAAGATGGCATCGGGTTTGGCATCGGCCAAGGCCTGGGTCACA
>JAVLFR010000042.1:0-8961 GCA_046052785.1 Limnohabitans sp.
CAAAGCCATGGCTATCATCCAAGGCTTTGCCAATATTGCCGCGCCCTGCGGGTCAATGCTGGTGAAATCTCTCTACCGCCACAACTGCCAGGTCCCGCCAGGGGCCGCCACCGTGGCGAGGTGCGGCAAAAGCCGTTAACGAATACGTGGTACGGGACCGTACCGCGCATCAAGATGGAGTGTCCACATGGCACGCGTATGTGAAGTGACGGGCAAGGGCCCGATGGTGGGAAACAACGTTTCCCACGCCAACAACAAGACCAAGCGCCGGTTCCTTCCCAACCTGCAATACCGCCGGTTCTGGGTCGAGTCCGAAAACCGCTGGGTCCGCCTGCGGGTTTCCAGCGCGGCGCTGCGACTGATCGACAAGAACGGCATCGAACCCGTGCTTGCCGACCTGCGCGCCCGGGGCCAGGCTTGATAACCTCCACCGATTGAAGGAATAACCATGGCTTCCAAAGGCGCACGCGAGAAGATCAAGCTGGAGTCGACGGCCGGTACCGGTCACTTCTACACCACCAGCAAGAACAAGAAAACCACGCCCGAGAAAATGCTGATCAAGAAATTTGATCCCAAGGCTCGCAAGCATGTGGACTACAAAGAGATCAAGCTGAAGTAAGCACTCTTTGCTCATCCCGAAAAGGCCCGACTCCATCGGGCCTTTTTCTTTGCCCGTGCAGTTCCTGAGCCAGGAAGGCTGAATGCCGATGAAAAAGCCCGGCGCAATGGCCGGGCTTGAAAACAATTGCCTGCGCCCCTCGCGGGCGCAATCGGGGATCAGGCGTGTGCGGCGCGCAGGCGCATCGAAAAGTCGCGCAGCGCCGTGATGCCGCTGTCCTCGGCCCGGTGGCACCAGGCCTGCAGATCAGCCGCCAGCTGCTCACGCGTCTGGGAACGGTTCAGCCACAACTGGCGAAGTTCCTCGCGCATGGTCACCATCTTGTCGAGCACCGGGTGGGCAGCACGCGCCTTGACCAGATCGGGCAGCGCCTCGGCAGGCACCTTGTCGGCGTCGCGTGGCAACCAGCGCTTTGCTGCCAGCAGCACCGCCACATCACCGGGCTTGCCCTTGAGGGCCTCGATCTCGGCCTTGCAGGCCCGGCGCATGTCATTGGCATAACCCGCCATCACTTCGTAGCGATTGGCGATCAAGGCCTCGAGCGTCTTTTCGTCGGCCACCGGGCGGATGCTGCCCAGCTGGAGCTTCGGCGGGGTCTTCTTGACCTTGGCCAGGCCGACCTTTTCCATCAGGCTGATGTAGACCCAGCCGATGTCGAATTCATAGGGCTTGACCGAGAACTTGGCCGAGGTGGGGTAGGTGTGGTGGTTGTTGTGCAACTCTTCGCCGCCAATGAGGATGCCCCAAGGCGAAATATTGGCGCTGGCGTCTGGCGCCTCAAAGTTACGATAACCCCAGTAATGCGCTGCGCCGTTGATGATGCCCGCGGCCGTGATGGGAATCCACATCATCTGCACGGCCCACACCGTCAGGCCCAACGCGCCAAACAGCGCCAAGTCAATGACCAGCATCAATGACACGCCCAGCACCGAGTGCGGGGTGTAAACATGGCGTTCAATCCAGTCGTTGGGCGTGCCGTGGCCAAAGCGCTCGAGGGTCTCAAGGTTTTCGGCTTCTTTGCGGTACAACTCAGCGCCTGAAAACAACACGGTTTTGATGCCGTGAATGTGTGGGCTGTGTGGGTCATCGGCTTGCTCGCACTTGGCGTGGTGCTTGCGGTGAATCGAGGTCCACTCTTTGGTCACTTGGGCGGTGGTGAGCCACAACCAAAAACGGAAAAAGTGCGACACGACAGGATGCAAATCCAAAGCGCGGTGTGCCGAATGGCGGTGTAAATAAATGGTCACGCTGGCAATGGTGATGTGGGTGAGCACCATGGTGACGATAAAGACCTGCCAGCCAGAAAAATGCAGCAAGCCATAGCTCAGCCAGTTCAACGTGGCATCCAGCCAAGCCCAATTGGGTAACAACATGTCAATCTTTCAATTCTGTGAATTAATGGTTAATTTTAGAGTTTTGGGCCTTATTTGGCTACCCAAACCGCAGCAAAAAAGCCATCTGTTGCATGTAGGTGGGGCCAAAGGCGCAAATACAAGCCGTCCGTGGAACAAAGCGCGGCGGCATTGGCTACTTTCAACTCGGTCAAGGTGTCGGCTACTGACAACGGTACAAAGTTGGGGTGCGCTGCGCTGAAAGCCTGGGCAATGGCCTCGTTCTCCTCGGGCAACACGCTGCAAGTGGCATAGACCAAGCGCCCACCCGACTTCACCAAGCGCGCCGCGCTGGCCAAAATGGCGGTTTGTTTTTCGGTCAGCTCTTGCACAGCCTTGGGCGACTGGCGCCACTTCAGGTCGGGATTACGGCGCAAGGTGCCTAAGCCTGAGCAAGGGGCGTCCACCAACACACGGTCAATCTTGCCGCTCAAGCGCTTGACGCGTTCATCGCGTTCGTGCGCGATAGCTGCGGGGTGCACATTGGACAGTTTGCTGCGCGCCAAACGCGGCTTGAGTGATTCCAATCGATGGGCCGAGGTGTCAAACGCATACAAGCGGCCCGTGCTGCGCATGGACGCGCCGATGGCCAAGGTTTTACCGCCTGCACCGGCACAAAAGTCCACCACCATCTCGCCGCGCTTGGCGTCGAGCAACAAGGCCAACAGCTGTGAGCCCTCGTCTTGCACCTCGATGGCGCCCCGCGAAAACGCGTCCAGCCCCGACAAAGCGGGCTTGCCATCAATGCGCAAGCCCCAGGGCGAAAACGGCGTGTCCACCGCTTTGATGCCAGCGAGCTTGAGTTCCTGCTGCACATCGGCGCGTTTGTCGGTGAACGTGTTCACACGCAAGTCCAACGGTGCGCCGCCATTGAGTCGCTCAACCAAGGGCCAAAACCCCTCGCCCACTTGGGCCTTGAGTGGCTCGACCAGCCACTCGGGCATGTTGTGACGGTGGCGTTCCATCAAGTCGGCGGGGCTCACGGCTTCGCAGGCTTCGAGCCAAGCGGCTTCTTGTTTGTTCAAAGCGCCCATCAAAAAGTCGAGCGGGTGGTTGCTGGGGTGCTTGGCGCTTTTGGGCGCGTTGTGGGCAGGCGCTTGGTCTTTCAGGTGCTGGGCAAAGCCCAAAATGGCCAAGCGGCGCTCTTTGGGGCCCGAACCCGAGGGGGCAAAGTGATCAAAACGCAGTTTGTTGCGCAACACGTTGTAAGTGGTTTCAGCCAAGGCCGCACGCTCGCGCGGGCCAAAGGCATAGGTTTTACGGTAGTCACGGAAAAACTTAGACACCACCGCATCGGCAGGGTGGTCAAACTTCAAAGTGAGGCGAACGAGCTCGGTACAAGCTTCAACAAGGGCTTTTGGATGCATAGGGTGTATTGTCCCACCCTATGAACGACCAAGACCTCCCCCCACTGATTGAAACCCCCATCGGCCTCTACCGCCACTACAAAGGCGGCCAATACGAGGTCATTGGCACCGCCCGCCACAGCGAAACCTTAGAGCCGCTGATTCTTTACCGCGCACTTTACGGCGCGCACGGTCTGTGGGTGCGCCCTGCAGCGATGTTTAATGAACAGGTGTTGATTGACGGCGTGATGCAAGCGCGCTTCACCAAAATCAACTGAGCCTGGTATGAAGTGGCGTTGCCTGCCCCGCGATAATTCGCGGCAATGAAAAACATCGTCATCCTGATTTCTGGCAGCGGCTCCAACATGGCCGCCATCGTGCGCGCCGCGCAGGCCCAGCACTGGGCCCAACGCCTCAACGCCCGCGTGAGCGCCGTCATCAGCAACACAGCCAATGCCGAAGGATTGGCCTTTGCCAAACAACACGGCATTGCCACGGCGGTGGTGGACCACAAAGCCTTCGCTGGCGAACCCCAACCCCGCGCAGCCTTTGACGCCGCCTTGATGGCCGAGATCGACCCGCACCAGCCCCACCTGGTGCTGCTGGCAGGCTTCATGCGCATCCTCACCCCAGGTTTTGTGGCGCACTACGAAGGACGACTCATCAACATCCACCCCTCGCTGCTCCCCGCCTTCGCTGGCCTCAACACCCATGCGCGCGCCATCGAAGCCGGTTGCCAATTTGCTGGCGCCACCGTGCACCGCGTCACCACCGAGCTAGACCACGGCCCCATCCTCGCCCAGGCGGTTGTGCCCGTGCTGCCGGACGACACCGCAGACACACTGGCGGCGCGGGTGTTGACACAGGAGCATTTGATTTACCCGAAGGCGGTGGCGGAGTTGTTGGCAGAGTAACAACGAGCCAGTGAAGGAGCTAGCAGCTGAGAAGGGTATGGGCAGCTGACGATTTCTGGTACTCCAGCATGAGGAAGCTGCTCATACCCCTCTCGGCGGAGCAAACGCCAAAAACTAAGCCAAGAGCCGAGAACTCTTAGGCACATGCGCCAGCAAAAAGTCCATCTGATCCGCCAAGATGCGACGGTTGCGAAGGATGAAATCCTCCCACAGACTGGGCTCATAAGGCGTGTACAACAGCGGCATGCGCGCTTGCTCGGGCGTGCGGTTGCCTTTGCGGTGGTTGCACGACTTGCAGGCCGTCACCACATTCATCCACACATTGGGGCCGCCTTGGCCCACGGGGCGAATGTGCTCGCGGGTGAGTTCTGATTCGTGGAAATGGTCGCCGCAGTAGGCGCAGATGTTGCGGTCGCGGCTAAAGAGCTTGTCGTTGGTCAGACCCGATTTCAGATCAAAGGGGTTGATATTGGGCACGCCCTTGGTGCCAATGATGCTGTTGACCACAATGATGGACTGCTGCCCTGTGATGGCATTGGTGCCGCCATGAAACACTGCCACTTCGCCGCCAGATTCCCAGCGCACTTCTTCGGCCGCATAGTGAATCACCGCTTGTTCTAACGATATCCACGACTGCGGTAGCCCTTGGGCCGACAGCTTCAAGACCTTCACACCTGACCTCCATTCGCTTACAAAAAACGACCGTTCGGCAATGCACATCTATCGAAGACAATATACCTTGATTGAGTGACGGTTTTATGCCACTCACGTTTGACACCACTTATGCAAATTTTTCGAGGTTTTCATCACCCGCAACTGGCCAAAGCTTGCGCTTTGACCATCGGCAACTTTGACGGCGTGCACCGAGGCCACCAAGCCATGTTGGCCCTGCTTAAAAATGAGGCGCGCCACCGTGGCGTCCCCAGCAGCGTGATGACGTTTGAGCCGCACCCGCGCGACTTCTTCGCCAAGCAGCACCAACAGCCCGACCTGGCCCCCGCCCGCATCGCCACCTTGCGCGACAAGCTCAACGAGCTGGCCGCCTGCGGTGTAGACCAATGCGTGGTGCTGCCGTTTGACCAAGCCTTTGCCGCACAACAGCCGCAGGCCTTCATCGAAGACGTGCTGGTCAAAGGCCTTGGCGTGAAATACGTGCTGGTGGGTGACGACTTCCGCTTTGGCGCCAAACGCGCTGGCGACTACGCCATGCTCGACGCCGCAGGCACAGCCCAAGGCTTTGACGTGGCCCGCATGAACAGCTACGAGGTGAAAAACCTGCGTGTTTCCAGCTCAGCCGTGCGCGAGGCCATGGGCCGTGGCGCCATGCAAGAAGTGGCGCAGTTGTTGGGCCGCCCTTATGCCATTTCGGGCCATGTGGTGCATGGGCGCAAGCTCGGCCGCGAACTGAACTGCCGCACACTCAATTTGCGCTTCACCCACTGGAAACCTGCGGCCAGCGGGATCTTTGTGGTGCAGGTGCACGGCCTGAGCCCTCAGCCCTTGGCGGGCGTGGCCAATTTGGGCATTCGCCCGTCACTCGACACCAGCGATGTGAACGGTGGCCGCGTGCTGCTAGAAACCCATTGCCTCGACTGGCCCGCCAGCCTAGGTGCCGAGGGGGGCTACGGTAAAATCATCCGCGTGGAACTGCTGCACAAATTACACGACGAGCTGAAATACGACGGACTGGACGCCTTGATGAAAGGTATCCACCAAGACTGCGACGATGCGCGCGCTTGGCTCGCCGCCCGAATTTGACGGGGCGTGCAGCCCCCACTTGCTGCACACAGCCCCGCCTCTGCCTGATTGAGCTGGCCAGCCCGCTTTGGGGCGTTAGCCGCCAGCCCCCTGTAAATGCCCCCGACCTGAGATTGTTATGACCGACAAAGCCACTGATTACCGCGCCACGCTCAACATGATGGACACCCCGTTCCCCATGCGTGGCGACTTGCCCAAACGCGAGCCCGCGTGGGCCAAGCAATGGAGTGAGCAAGGCTTGTACAAAAAACTCCGCGTGGCCCGCCAAGGCGCGCCGCTGTTTGTTTTGCACGATGGCCCGCCCTATGCCAACGGCAAGCTGCACATCGGCCATGCGCTCAACAAAGTACTCAAAGACATGATCGTCAAATCCAAGCAACTCGCTGGCTTTGACGCGCAATACATCCCCGGCTGGGACTGCCACGGTTTGCCGATTGAAAACGCCATCGAAAAACTGCACGGCCGCAAACTCAGCCGCGACGACATGCAGGCCAAGAGCCGTGCCTTCGCCACCGAGCAAATTGACCAACAGCGCGAGGACTTCAAACGCCTCGGTGTGTTGGGGGATTGGGAGCGCCCCTACCGCACCATGGACCCCGCCAACGAAGCAGGGCAAATTCGCGCCTTCAAACGCGTGATGGAGCGCGGTTTTGTCTACCGTGGCTTGAAGCCCGTCTACTGGTGTTTTGACTGCGGCTCGTCTTTGGCTGAATTCGAAATTGAATACGCTGACAAAAAGAGCGATACGCTGGACGTGGCCTTCTTGTGTGCCCAGCCCGAAAAACTGGCTGCTGCGTTTGGATTGCCCCAACTTGACAAAGAAGCCTTTGCCGTGATCTGGACCACCACCGCGTGGACCATCCCTGCCAACCAAGCGCTCAACATGAACCCCGAGATCACCTACGCCTTGGTCGATACCGAGCGTGGTTTGTTCTTGTGTGCAGCTTCGTTGGTGGAGAAATGTTTAGCGCGCTGGCAGCTCGAAGGCCAAGTGGTCGCCACTGCCACGGGCGACAAGCTCGGACTCATTGAGTTCAACCATCCACTGTCACATGTGGACGCGGGTTACCAGCGCACCGCCCCCGTGTTCTTGGCCGACTACGTGGGCGAGGGCGACGGCACGGGCATCGTGCACAGCGCCCCTGCGTATGGCGTGGATGACTTCAACTCCTGCATGGCCCATGGCATGAAGTACACCGATATCCTCAACCCCGTGCAAGGCAACGGCGCCTACGCCGCTGACTTCCCCTTGTTCGGTGGCCAGCATATTTGGAAGGCTGTGCCTGTTATTTTGGAAACCCTGCAAAACGCGGGACGCTTGATGGCCACACAAACCATCACACACAGCTACCCCCACTGCTGGCGCCACAAAACGCCCGTCATCTACCGCGCAGCGGCGCAGTGGTTTATCCGCATGGATGCGTTTGACAGCACGACCGAAAAAACCACGGGCAAGTTCATCACCGACAAGTCCGCCAAGTCCCTGCGCGAACTCGCCTTGAACGCCATCGACCACACCCATTTCTACCCAGACAACGGCCGTGCGCGTTTGCGCGACATGATCGCCAACCGCCCCGACTGGTGCATCTCGCGCCAGCGCAGCTGGGGCGTGCCCGTGCCGTTCTTCTTGCACAAAGACAGCGGCGAGTTGCACCCACGCACCATGGCCATCATGGACCAAGCGGCAGACATCGTGGAACAAGGAGGCATCGAAGCCTGGAGCCGCGTGTCGGTGGAAGACATCCTCAACCAGCCTGGCGATGATGCCGCCAGCTACACCAAGAGCACCGATATTTTGGAAGTGTGGTTTGACTCAGGCTCCACTTTCCAACACGTGCTGCGCGGCAGCCACAAAGACGCCTACAAATTTGGTGTGAACCACCGCGCGCCTTTCCACGCCTCACCCGACAACTCGATTCCCGAAGCCGACTTGTATTTAGAAGGCCATGACCAACACCGTGGCTGGTTCCACAGCTCGTTGCTGTTGGGCTGCGCCTTGTACGACCGTGCGCCCTACAAAGGCCTGCTGACCCACGGCTTTGCCACCGACGGCCAAGGCCGCAAGATGAGCAAGAGCTTGGGCAACACCGTCGCGCCACAAGAGGTGAGCGACAAGATGGGGGCAGAGATCGTGCGCTTGTGGGTGGCGTCGACCGACTACTCGGGCGACTTGAACATTGACGACAAAATCTTGGCCCGTGTGGTCGATGCCTACCGCCGCATCCGCAACACGCTGCGCTTCTTGCTCGCCAACGTGAGCGACTTTGACCCCGCCCAAGACGCCGTGGCGTTTGAGGACTTGTTGGAAATCGACCAGTACGCCTTGTCGCGCGCCGCGCAAGTACAAGCCGACATTCGCGCGCACTTCGATGCCTATGAGTTCCACCCCGTGGTGTCAAAGCTGCAGCTGTATTGCTCAGAAGATTTGGGCGCGTTCTATTTGGACGTGCTCAAAGACCGCCTGTACACCACAGCCCCCAAGTCGCTGGCACGCCGCAGCGCGCAAACCGCGTTGCACCAAATCAGCCACGCCATGCTGCGCTGGATGGCGCCGTTCCTGAGCTTCACCGCGGAGGAAGCGTGGGCCACGTTTGGCCAGTCCGAGTCCATCTTCTTGGAAACTTTCACCGACCTGGGTGCGGCCAAGGCAGCCTTGATGGCCAAGTGGCAAACCGTGCAACACGTGCGCGACATCGCCAACAAGGAAATAGAAAACAAACGCACCGAAGGTTTGGTGGGTGCATCGCTGCAAGCCGAGTTGATCATCCACTGCGATGGCGCGGCCTATGACGCACTGACCTCGTTGGGCGAGGACTTGAAGTTTGTGTTCATCACCTCCCAGGTGGCCCTCGTCAAAGGCACAGGCTTGAACGTCGACGTCAAAGCCAGCGTTGCCCCAAAGTGTGACCGCTGCTGGCACTACAGCGACGATG
>JAVLFR010000043.1:0-6526 GCA_046052785.1 Limnohabitans sp.
CATTCTAGCGAGTGCCAATGATGTTTCAGGCATTCAGAGGGTAACGCCAGGGAGTTTGCGTGCCATCTGACACGCGCACGGCGGCAATACGCTGGACAAAGCGCTCAGGCGAATCCAAGAATCCCTCTTCAAACGCTACCACGCGCAGGCCCAGGCATACCGTCATTAGCTCGGCGGGGCGCAGCAAAAAGTCTGGGCGCGAGGGTTTGCCAACGGTTTCGTTGCCCGCCGAGAAGGTCTCGTAAATCAGCACGCCATGGGGGGCAAGGCTGTTCAAGATCGCAGGCCAAAGCGTTCGCCACAAGTAGTTCGTGACCACCACGCCTCCAAATGTCCGGTTTGGCAGCGGCCAAGGCCCAGCTTCAATGTCTGCACAGATGGCTTCGCCCAAGGGACTGACGGCAGCAATTGCCTGTGGGTTGCGGTCCACGCCTGTGACGGGGTGGCCGCGGTCTGACAAGTGGCGCATGTGGCGGCCATGTCCGCAGGCGAGATCAAGCACCGAGCAACCAACGGGCAACAGATGTGACCAACGGGTTACCCAGGCCGAGGGGGATTCTTGACCATGCAGCAGCGCACGCATCTCAAAAACATCCCCACACTTGGTTGGCCAAGGTCAGTAAAAAAACGGGCTGCATGTACAGCGACAACACGCCTAGCAGCACCGCCACGCAAACCAAGCCAATGAAGGCTTGGCGAATCCATGGAAGAAAGCGCGTGTGCATGGTGGAACTCAAGCCACCGCCGGGGTGGGTGTGCGCTCGATGGGGGCTTCGTTGACGGGTAAATTGATCAAGGCGGCAAACACACCCAGCGCAATCGAGATGTACCAAACGATGTCGTAACTGCCCGTTTTGTCATACAGGTAGCCGCCCAGCCACACCCCCATGAAACTGCCAATTTGGTGGCTGAAAAACACGAAACCCGCCAGCATCGACATGTGTGCAACGCCAAAAATTTGCGCCACCACGGCATTGGTTGGCGGTACGGTGGAGAGCCACAGCAAACCCATCGTGGCCGAGAAGATGTAAACGCTCATGGGAGTGAGAGGCGCCAACAAAAACAACACAATGACCACGGCGCGCGCCAAATAGATGAAGGACAAGATCTTGCGTTTGGCCATGCGCTGGCCCAAGCTGCCCGCTATGTAGGTGCCAAATACGTTGAAGAGGCCAATCAACGCCAAGGCAATGCTGGCCACTTCGGGTGATAAGCCTTGGTCTTTTAGGTAGCTGGGCATGTGGACGCCGATGAATACCACCTGAAAACCACACACAAAGTAGCCCGCCATCAGTAACTGAAAGCTGCGGTAGCTCATGGCCTCGCGCAAAGCTTGCAGGATGGATTGGTCACGATGTGGGGTGGCTCCGCCTGCAAATCCGGGTTCGCGCAAACCCCAGGCGAGGGGGATCACCAACAGGGTGGCCATGGCCAACCAAACTAAGGCCTCTTGCCAACCAAAGGTACTGATCAGGTAGCCCTCGGTGGGCACCATCAAAAACTGACCAAACGAGCCCGCCGCCGCTGCGACGCCCATGGCCCAAGAACGTTTGGCCGCGCTGACGTTGCGTCCAATCACGCCGTAAATCACAGCGTAGGTGGTACCTGCTTGGGCCACGCCAATTAAAACCCCAGCAGTGGCGGTGAACAAGGCGGGCGATGATGAATACGCCATGCCAATCAAGCCAAGGGCATACATCAGGGCACAAATCACAATGACCCGAAACGCGCCAAAACGGTCGGCCAACATGCCAGAGAAAATGCCTGCAAAGCCCCAGGTGAGGTTTTGTATGGCGATGGCCATGGCAAAGTTCTCACGCGTCCAGTCTTGTGCTTGGGTGATGGGTTGCAGCCACAGGCCAAAGCCGTGACGCACACCCATTGACAAGGTGACGATGGCTGCCCCGCAGGCCAGCACTTGCCACATGGGCAGTGTTTTGTGTTGGTTGGTCATGCGCTCGACTTTACCTAATGTGGCGCAAAGCCGCTGTCACGGGCGTTTTGCCAAGTCGACTGGATCTAGCAAGTGCGCTTGTATTTAACGAATTGGCTTGGTTAAAAAGTTAAGTCTGTTGTTTTATACAGTGCTGCATTTGAATCTGTCTACAATTCCGCCTCATGGCAACCAAGCAACCCACTACACCGCCCCAGTACTCGGAAGGCTCGATTCGCGTTCTCAAAGGACTCGAACCCGTCAAGCAGCGTCCGGGCATGTACACCCGCACCGACAACCCGCTGCACATCATTCAAGAAGTCTTGGACAACGCGGCGGACGAAGCCTTGGCCGGACACGGCAAAAAAATTGGTGTCACCTTGCACAGCGATGGCTCGGTCAGCATCGACGACGATGGCCGTGGCATTCCGTTTGGCATGCACCCCGAAGAAAAAGCGCCCGTCATTGAACTGGTGTTCACCCGCTTGCATGCGGGTGGTAAGTTTGACAAAGGCTCGGGCGGCGCTTACAGCTTCTCAGGCGGTTTACATGGCGTGGGTGTGAGCGTGACGAATGCGCTGGCCAAACGCATGGAAGCCACCTCTCACCGCGAAGGCCAAGTGGCCCGCTTGGTGTTCTCAGGGGGTGACGTGGTTGAAAAACTCACCACCCGCAAACAAGAAGCAGGCGATCGCAAACAAGGCACCAGTGTTCGTGTCTGGCCAGATGCCAAATACTTTGAATCGTCGGCCTTGCCGATGAATGAACTGGTGCACTTGCTGCGCAGCAAAGCGGTACTCATGCCGGGTGTGAGCGTCACGCTGATCAACGAGAAAACCAAAGACACGCAGCACTGGCTTTACAAGGGCGGGCTGACGGACTACCTGGTGCAGACTTTGCACGGCGACCCGGTCATTCCTTTGTTTGAAGGCGAGGGTTATGCGGACAACAACCACGACAGCTTTGCTGAGGGCGAGGGCGCGGCTTGGGCTGTGGCCTTCACCGAAGATGGCCAGCCCGTGCGTGAGAGCTACGTCAATCTGATTCCGACCAGCGCTGGTGGCACCCATGACAGCGGCTTGCGCGATGGTTTGTTCAATGCGGTCAAGAGTTTCATCGAACTGCATGCCTTGCTACCCAAAGGCGTCAAGCTCTTGCCAGAAGACGTGTTTGCCCGTGCCAGTTATGTGCTGAGTGCCAAGGTGCTCGACCCACAGTTCCAAGGCCAAATCAAAGAACGCCTCAACTCACGCGATGCGGTGCGTTTGGTCTCGAGCTATGTGCGCCCGACCATGGAGTTGTGGCTCAACCAACACGTCGAGT
The DNA here is from genome assembly GCA_046052785.1 of Limnohabitans sp. GTDB lineage: Bacteria > Pseudomonadota > Gammaproteobacteria > Burkholderiales > Burkholderiaceae_C > Limnohabitans. Next base: position 3,257 of record JAVLFR010000043.1, read on the forward strand.
ACGGCAAAAAGCTGGCGGAGTTGGCCATCAAGGCGGCACAAACCCGTCAAAAAGCAGGGCAAAAAGTTGAGAAACGCAAAGGCTCAGGCGTGGCCGTGTTGCCAGGCAAACTGACCGATTGCGAAAGCAAAGACATTGCGCACAACGAAGTGTTCTTGGTCGAGGGTGACTCTGCGGGGGGCAGCGCCAAGATGGGCCGCGACAAAGAAAGCCAAGCCATCCTGCCGCTGCGTGGCAAGGTGCTCAACACCTGGGAAGTCGAGCGCGACCGCTTGTTTGCCAACAACGAGATTCATGACATTTCGGTGGCCATTGGTGTGGACCCGCACGGCCCTAATGACTCGCCTGATTTGAGCGGCCTGCGCTATGGCAAGGTGTGTATCTTGTCGGACGCGGACGTGGACGGCTCGCATATCCAAGTGCTGTTGCTCACACTTTTCTTCCGCCATTTCCCCAAGCTGATCGAAGCGGGCCATGTGTTTGTGGCGCGTCCGCCGCTGTTTCGTGTGGACGCACCCGCCCGCGGCAAAAAACCAGCCACCAAGGTCTATGCCTTGGACGAGGGCGAACTCACCGCTATCCTCGATAAGCTGCGCAAAGACGGCGTGGCCGAGGGCAAATGGAGCATCAGCCGCTTCAAAGGTTTGGGCGAAATGAGTGCCGAACAGCTCTGGGACACCACCTTGAACCCCGACACCCGTCGCCTCATGCCTGTGCAACTGGGCTTGCTGGACTTTGCGACCACCGAAGGATTGATCACGCAACTCATGGGCAAAGGCGAAGCCGCCGCACGCCGTGAACTGATGGAGTTGCATGGCGATTCGATTGAGATTGACGTATGACCGATTTGTTAACCCCCGAACTGCCCACTGCTGATAACGATGGCGACATCGCACTGGGCCACTATGCCCAACGCGCTTACCTTGAATACGCGCTGAGCGTGGTCAAAGGTCGCGCTTTGCCTGATGTGTGCGACGGCCAAAAGCCGGTGCAACGCCGCATTCTGTATTCCATGTCCCGCATGGGCCTGGGCTTTAGCGGGCCTAACAACAACACGGGCGCCAAGCCCGTCAAGTGCGCCCGCGTGGTCGGTGACGTGCTGGGCCGCTACCACCCCCACGGCGACAGCGCCGCGTATGAAGCCCTGGTGCGCATGGCGCAAGACTTTGCCCAACGCTACCCGCTGATTGATGGCCAAGGTAACTTCGGTTCGCGCGACGGCGACGGCGCTGCGGCCATGCGCTACACCGAGGCCCGCTTGGCCAAAATCACCAGTTTGTTACTCGACGAGATTGACGAAGGCACGGTTGACTTTCAGCCCAACTACGACGGCTCGACCGAAGAACCCAAGCAGTTGCCCGCCCGTTTGCCATTTGCCCTGCTCAACGGGGCCAGTGGCATTGCGGTGGGTATGGCCACAGAAATTCCTAGCCACAATTTGCGCGAAGTGGCTGATGCGTGCGTGGCACTTATCAAGACCCCCAAGATGAGCGACGCCGAGTTGCTACACATCTTGCCTGCACCCGATTACCCAGGAGGCGGTCAAATCATCAGCAGCGCGTCGGACATCGCCGATGCTTACCGCACTGGACGTGGTTCGCTGAAGGTGCGCGCCCGCTGGACGATTGAAGACTTGGCCCGTGGACAATGGCAGTTGGTGGTGAATGAGTTGCCCCCTGGCGTGAGCAGCCAACGCGTGTTGGAGGAAATTGAAGAGCTCACCAACCCCAAAGTCAAAACCGGCAAAAAGGCGCTGAGCGCTGAGCAAACCCAGCTCAAGGCAACCATCTTGGCTGTGTTGGACGTGGTGCGCGATGAGTCCAGCAAAGACGCGGCGGTGCGTTTGGTGTTTGAACCCAAGACCCGCACCATTGAGCAGCAAGAACTCATCACCACCTTGCTGGCCCACACCAGCTTGGAAACCTCGTCGTCCATCAACCTCACCATGGTGGGGATCGATGGTCGCCCAGTGCCTAAGTCGCTGCGCGATATGTTGACCGAGTGGATTGAGTTCCGCTCAGCCACTGTTCTGAGGCGTTCGCAGCACCGCCTGAACAAGGTGCTCGACCGCATCCATATTTTGGAAGGTCGCCAGTTGGTGTTGCTCAACATCGACGAGGTGATTGCCATCATCCGTCAAAGCGACGAGCCCAAGCAGGCGCTGATGGAGCGCTTCAAACTGAGTGAGCGACAAGCCGATGACATCTTAGAAATTCGCCTGCGTCAGCTGGCGCGTTTGGAAGCCATCAAAATTGAGCAAGAGCTCAAAGAGCTGCGTGACGAACAAGCCAAGCTTGAAGACATCGTGGGTAACCCTGCCGCGCTGCGCCGCTTGATGGTCAAGGAAATTGAAGCCGACGCCAAAACCTTTGCTGACCCCCGCCGCACGCTGATTCAAGAAGAGAAAAAAGCCGTGGCCGAAGTCAAGGTGGTGGATGAGCCCGTGACTGTGGTGGTCTCTGAAAAAGGCTGGGTACGTGCACGCACAGGCCATGGCCATGATGCCAGTGCGTTTGCCTTCAAGTCGGGGGACGGTTTGTATGGCACGTTTGAGTGCCGCACGGTGGACACCTTCATCGCGTTTGGTTCGAACGGCCGTATCTACTCGGTGCCCGTGTCGGCCTTGCCAGGCGCACGCGGTGACGGCCAGCCCGTGACCACGTTGGTTGATCTAGAAGCGGGTACCCAATTGCTGCACTACGTGGCTGGCCCTGCTGGCGCGACCTATCTGCTCAGCAGCTCGGGTGGCTATGGTTTCATGGCCAATATCGAGCACATGATTTCGCGCAACAAAGGCGGTAAAGCCTTTATCACCGTGGGTGAGGGCGAAACCGTCTGCCGCCCATCACCTGCCAGCGGTGGTTCGGGTGCGCAACCTGTAGCGCCTGCCACGCATGTGGCCTGCGCATCCACGGGTGGGCGCTTCTTGACCTTTGAATTGTCTGAACTCAAAGCCATGGAAAAGGGGGGGCGTGGCTTGATGCTGATCGACCTAGAAGCCAAAGACACCTTGGCGGGTGCGGCGGCCTACACCCGCAGCGTGCGCATCGAAGGTATTGGCCGTGGCGGCAAAGTGCGCGAAGAAACATTGGAGATTCGCAGCTTGAACAATGCCAGAGCGGCACGCGCCAAGAAGGGCAAAGTGGCGGATTTGGGCTTCAAGCCGAATGCCGTGTTGCGGGTTGAATGATGCGCGGTTCACATTAAAAAAGCGGCTCTATGAGCCGCTTTTTTTGTGGGTTGCCAACAATTAAGCTTTGACTTTTTCCT
>JAVLFR010000044.1:0-12813 GCA_046052785.1 Limnohabitans sp.
CTTTTGAGAGATTATCGACTTGATTCTTCGCCACACCTTCACCCCGCATAACAACACCCGTCTGTCGCATTTATGCGGCCCGACGGACGAGCACCTGCGCACCATCGAATTGGCCTTGGATGTGAAAATCGCCCATCGCCACGAGCAGTTCAAGGTGGATGGCCACAAAGTCAAAGCCACGCGTGCCATGGAGGTGCTGCAAGCCATGTACGAACGGGCAGCCAAACCCATTCCCGCAGAGCAAGTGCAGTTGATGCTGGCGGGCGACAGCGCGGCAGAGGACGGCGCCCATTTGCTGCAAACCCGCCGCACCGATCTGCGCCCCCGCACGCCTACCCAAGCGGCCTACCTCGACAACATTGCGGCACACGACATCAGCTTTGGCATCGGCCCCGCAGGCACGGGCAAAACTTATTTGGCTGTGGCCTGTGCGGTGGATGCGCTAGAGCGCAGCGCTGTGCAACGCATCGTGCTCACGCGTCCCGCCGTGGAAGCGGGCGAGAAACTCGGCTTCTTGCCTGGCGACTTGGGCCAAAAAGTAGACCCCTATTTGCGTCCGCTGTACGACGCGCTGTATGACCTGATGGGCTTTGACCGCGTGCAAAAGGCATTTGAACGCAACGCCATCGAAATCGCACCACTGGCCTTCATGCGCGGGCGCACCCTCAACAATGCTTTTGTCATCTTGGACGAGGCGCAAAACACCACGCCCGAGCAAATGAAGATGTTCCTCACACGCATTGGTTTTGGTGCCAAAGCCGTGGTCACGGGTGATGTGAGCCAGATTGACTTACCCAAGGGCCAACTCAGTGGCTTGATCGATGCTGAGCGCGTGTTGAAACGCGTCAAAGGCATCTCGGTCACCCGATTCACCAGTGCTGACGTGGTGCGCCACCCTTTGATTGCGCGCATCGTCGATGCCTACGACGCTCAACGAACTGCGACCACGGGCGCGACGTCACGCAAACAATCATAAAAAATGGCCCTGCCCACCCTAGACCTCACCCTGCAATTTGGCAATGTGCCCAACGCTGCACAACACCGCGCTGCCCTGTCCCGTGCGTTTGTGAACCGCTGCCTCCGCAGCGCCTTGGCGCATGACGCCGAGATGACCGTGCGCATCGTCGACCTGCAAGAAGGCCAAGCACTCAACAGCAGCTACCGCAAGAAAAACTACGCGACCAATGTGCTGACGTTTGACTATGCCCAAGCACCGATGGTGATGGCCGACCTCGTGTTGTGTGCACCCGTCGTGGCTGCCGAAGCCAAAGCGCAAAGCAAATCATTGCAAGCGCACTACGCACATTTGCTGATTCACGGGGCACTGCATGCCCAAGGCTACGACCACGACACCTCAGAAAAAGATGCCATCGAGATGGAAACGCTAGAGATGTTCATCATGGCCCGCCTTGGTTTGCCTTGTCCCTATTGACGCAGCTCTGAGCGCCTGTTTGAGCGACGCCAAACGCAGCCCGATTGGTCCGCTTCAGCCATTAGCGATCAACGGCCTAGGGCGTCTTCCAGTAAGCGGACTTTCACTGTCTTGCCTTTGACGCGCCCCGCGCTCAAACGCTTGACCGCCTCACGCGCAATGCTGCGCTCCACCGCCACGTAGGTGGAGAACTCATTCACATTGATCTTGCCCACTTGCTCTTTGGTGAAGCCCGCGTCACCCGTGAGTGCGCCCAGCACGTCGCCTGCACGAATCTTCTCTTTGCGCCCACCCACAATTTGCAGAGTCGCCATCGGTGGCTGCAACACGCCACCAGCGGCAGGCGTGAGGCTGCTAAGTGGTGCCCAAACGGACTCGCGGTTTTGCAACTGTTCGATCTTGCCCACATGGCCCATCTCGTCCATGCTGGCCAAAGACAAAGCCAAACCTTCAGCATCACCTCGGCCTGTGCGGCCAATGCGGTGGATGTGAATTTCCGAATCGGGCGTCACGTCCACGTTGATCACCGCTTCTAAATTGGCCACATCCAAACCACGCGCGGCCACGTCGGTGGCGACCAACACGGAGCAACTGCGGTTGGCAAACTGCACCAGCACTTGATCGCGCTCGCGTTGCTCTAGTTCACCAAACAGCGCCAAAGCACTGAAGCCTTGGGCTTGCAGCACTGCCACCAAGTCGCGGCATTGCTGCTTGGTATTGCAAAACGCCAAAGTTGATTCAGGGCGGAAGTGGTTGAGCAGTTGCGACACGGCATGCAAACGCTCTTGGTTGCTGACCTCATAAAAAATCTGTTTGATTTTTTGCGCATCATGTTGGGCTTGCACCTTGACCGTTTGCGGCTCGCGCATGAACTGCGAGGCCAGCTTGGCAATGCCCTCAGGGTAGGTGGCTGAAAACAACAAGGTTTGGCGGTCTTTGGGGCACTGACGCGCGACCTTGGCGATGTCGTCAAAAAAGCCCATGTCCAACATGCGATCGGCCTCATCCAGCACCAATATTTTCAAACTTTGTAGCGACAGCGAGCCACGCTCTAAGTGGTCCATGATCCGCCCAGGCGTGCCCACCACCACGTGCGCGCCGTGCTCCAAGCTCACGGTCTGGCCACGTAAGGCGACACCCCCACACAGCGTGACCACTTTGATGTTGCCCACGGCGCGGGCGAGACGCCGAATTTCTTGCGTCACCTGGTCGGCCAATTCACGTGTGGGACAAAGAATCATGGCTTGCGCATCGAATTGCGCGGGATCGAGTTTTTCCACCAAGGGAATCCCAAAGGCAGCCGTCTTGCCGCTGCCTGTGCTCGCTTGGGCAATCAGGTCACCCCCCGCCAAGGTGAGGGGCAAGCTCGCGGCTTGGATGGGGGTCATCTGGGTGTAGCCCAGTTGCGTCAAGTTGTCGAGAGAAGAGGCCGCGAGGCTCAGGGAAGCAAAAGTCGTAGCGGTGTGTTTTGCATCGGTCATGCACCGATTATCGTGATGGGGATGGTCACGGGACCGTCGTTGACCAAATGCACTTTCATGTCCGCACCAAAGATGCCTGTTTGCACCTGCGGGTGCAGCGCTTTGGCTTGTGCGACAAACGCGTCATACAAGCGGCGACCTTCTTCGGCGGGCGCTGCACTGGTGAAACTGGGGCGCGTGCCACTGCGGGTGTCTGCCGCCAAGGTGAACTGGCTGACCACCAACAAGCCCCCATTCACATCGGTCACGCTGCGGTTCATCTTGCCTGCGTCGTCGTAAAAAACGCGCAGCTTCAAAATTTTGTCGAGCATTTTTTGGCCCACGGCTTCGCAGTCGCCTTTTTCAGCGCACAACAAGATCAAGAGGCCTTGCGCGATTTCACCTACGGTTTTTTCATCCACCACAACACGGGCTTCGCTCACGCGTTGCAACACTGCTTTCATGACGTCACGCAGTCAATGTGACACGTGCAAATTTGCGCTTACCCACTTGCACCACAAACGTCCCGGCATCCAACTTCAAACCTTTGTCGCTGACCACGCTGGAATCCACCCGCACACCGCCACCCTCGATCAAGCGGTTGGCTTCGCTGCTAGAAGGTGCCAAGCCTGCGGCTTTGAGCAAAGCGCCAATACCCATGGGTGCGCCACTGAGCGACACCTCAGCAATCTCGTCGGGCACACCGCCTTTGCTGCGGTTGATGAAGTCTTGCTCGGCGGCCTCGGCTGCCGCAGCGCCGTGAAAGCGCGCGGTGATTTCTTTGGCTAAGGCCACTTTGGCTTCTTTGGGGTTACGACCGCCTTCGATTTCTTTTTTCAACGCCTCAATGTCTGCCATCGACTTGAATGACAGCAAGGTGTACCAGCGCCACATGAGCACATCGGAGATAGACAGCACCTTGGCAAACATAGTGTTGGGGGCTTCGCTGATACCGATGTAGTTGTTCTTCGACTTGGACATTTTCTCAACCCCGTCCAACCCTTCGAGCAACGGCATGGTCAAGATGCACTGCGCTTCTTGACCATATTCGGCTTGCAAATGGCGGCCCATGAGTAAATTGAACTTTTGGTCGGTCCCGCCTAGCTCCAAATCAGACTTCAACGCCACCGAGTCATAGCCTTGCATGAGGGGGTATAAAAACTCGTGCACGCTGATGGGTGTGTTGGCATGAAAACGGTCATGAAAGTCGTTGCGCTCCATCATGCGTGCCACGGTGTATTTGGACGCGAGCTGAATCATGCCCATCGAACCCAGCGGAATGCTCCATTCGCTGTTGTAGCGAATTTCGGTTTTTGCAGGGTCGAGCACCAACGAGGCTTGCTTGTAGTAGGTCTCAGCATTCACCTTGATTTGTTCAGGCGTCAAGGGTGGACGCGTGCTGTTGCGACCCGATGGGTCACCGATCAAACTGGTGAAGTCGCCGATCAAAAAAATCACTTGGTGCCCCAAGTCTTGTAACTGGCGCATCTTGTTGAGCACGACAGTGTGGCCTATGTGGATGTCGGGCGCCGTCGGATCTAGACCGAGTTTGATGCGCAGTGGCTGCCCAGTCGCGTCAGACCGTGCCAGCTTTTTCAGCCATGCGTCTTCTGGAATCAGTTCCTCGCAGCCGCGCTTGGTAACAGCCAGCGCCTCGCGCACGCGGTCGGTGATGGGGTGGGTTTGTAGAGATGCTTGATTCATAAGGAGTTTTTTAGCACCAAGGTATACTCAGCGGCTTTGTGATTAGGCCTGATTTTAGAGGCCCAAACCTGAAAGACTCTGGGCTTAGCGCCGCCTTTGACCAACTGCTGGAGATCAACCCTTGCAGACAACGTTTTCTTTGTGGGCTGCACGCCTGCAAAACTGCCTACATTCTCACCACCGCCGCGTCTTGGCGGGTGTGGCTGTGATGCTCACGGTGCTGGGGGGTGGTGCGTTTGCGGTGGCCAATTTGGATGATGCCACTTCCAAACTGCCGTTGCGCCAAGTGGTTGAAAGCGTGAACACCTTGTCTCTGCCCAGTTTGTGGAGCCACAAATCGCTGCAACTTTTTCGCTCGGACGTCACCCGCTCTAGCGACTCGGCGGACAGTTTGCTGTCACGCCTTGGCTTAAGCGACCCCGAAGCGGCCGCCTATTTGCGTACCGCTGGCTCGGCGCGCCAGTTCATCGGCCGTGCAGGCCGTTTGGTCAGTGTGGAAGGCGATGCCCAACACCGCCTGACACGCCTAACCGCCCGTTGGGCCAATGATGATGGCCAAACATTTACCCGCTGGGTGATGGAGCGCAACACGGAAGGCTTTGAGGCGCGCCAAGAAACTGCCGCCCTCACCATCAGCACTCGCTTGGGTAACGGCACCATTCAAAGCTCGCTGTTTGCCGCCACTGACGAGGCCAACATTCCCGACAGTGTGGCCAGCCAATTGGCCGACATCTTTGCGGGTGACATCGACTTTCACCGCGCCCTGCGCAAGGGTGACCGCTTTGCGGTGGTGTACGAATCGCTCGAAGCCGATGGCGAAGTGCTGCGTATCGGCCGCGTGATCTCAGCTGAGTTTGTGAACAACGGCAAAAACCACCAAGCGTTTTGGTTCAAAGAGGCCAACGAGAAAGAAGGCGGTTACTTCAACGCCGAAGGCGTGAGCCTGCGCCGAGCCTACCTCGCCTCTCCCCTCGCCTTCTCGCGCATGACCAGCGGCTTCAAAATGCGCTTTCACCCCATTTTGCAAACTTGGCGTGCCCACTTGGGCGTGGACTATGCAGCCCCCACTGGCACACCCGTGCGCAGCGTGGGCCAAGGCATTGTGGATGTGGCTGGCTCGCAAGGCGGCTTTGGCAATGTGGTGATGGTCAAACACGCCAGCGGCCAAACCACGGTTTATGCACACCTGAGCCGTATCCACGTCAAGCGGGGTCAAACCGTGATGCAAGGTCAAACCTTGGGCTTGGTTGGCGCGACAGGCTGGGCCACGGGTCCGCATTTGCATTTTGAATTCCGCGTGAACGGCCAACACAAAGACCCACTCACCATGGCGCGTCAAAGCGTGGCGGTGGAAGTGTCGGCGGCGGCACGCGAACAGTTCAAACGCCAGGCTGCCATCGCCAAAGTGGACTTGGCGGCAGCGGCCAGCACCCAAGTCAGCCGCGCAGAGTAAATGAGCGCATTGGCTGCATCCCAAAAGCTTTTCTTAGGTTTGATGTCGGGCACATCGCTCGATGGCGTGGACGGTGTATTGGCAGACTTCAGTGGTGCCCAACCACGCGTCTTGGCCCATCACGCTATCCCTTTTGGGCCAGAACTCAAAGAAGCGCTGCTCGCCCTCAACACACCCTCTGACAACGAGTTGCACCGCGCCGCGCTGGCGACCAACAGCCTGGTGCGCATCTATGCGCAAACCGTGCACGCCTTGTTAGCCATCACACACACCAGCGCCAGCGAGGTCAGCGCCATAGGCGCCCACGGACAAACCGTGCGCCACCAGCCAGGCGCATTCGATGGCACGGGCTACACACTGCAACTTAACAACCCTGCGCTCTTGGCAGAGCTGACAGGCATTGACGTGGTGGCTGACTTTCGCAGCCGCGATGTCGCGGCGGGGGGCCAAGGCGCCCCCCTGGTGCCGGTGTTTCACCAAGGCATTTTTGGCCAATCTGACCGCACTGTGGGCGTGCTCAACATTGGCGGCATTGCCAACCTCAGCGTGTTGCAGGCCAGCGGCGATGTGCTGGGGTTTGATTGTGGCCCTGGCAATGCGCTGTTAGACCACTGGTGTCAATTACACACAGGCCAGACCTTTGACCACAACGGTGCGTGGGGCGCAAGCGGCACCGTCATTGAGCCTTTGCTGCAAGCCCTGTTGGACGAGCCTTTTTTGCACCAAGCGCCCCCCAAAAGCACAGGACGTGATTTGTTTCACCCCACCTGGTTGGCACACCAACTGAGCGCCTATGGCAATGCCAATGCCGCCGATGTCCAAGCCACCCTCACCGAATTCACTGCACTCACCTGCGTGCACGATGTATTGCGCCATGCAGCGGCTGCATCTGAGCTCATTGTGTGTGGCGGCGGCGCATTGAATGGCTTGCTGATGCAGCGCTTGCAAGCGGGCTTGCCCCATGTGCGGGTGGTGTCGTCTGGTGAGCGCGGCATGCCGCCCCTACAAGTCGAGGCTGCCGCGTTTGCGTGGCTGGCCCGCCAAACCATTCTGGGCTTGCCAGGCAACCTGCCAAAAGTTACGGGCGCACAAGGCGCCCGCATACTGGGTGGTGTTTTTAAAGCCTGATCAGGCTGAGAATGAAGAGCCGCAGCCGCAAGTAGATGTCGCGTTAGGGTTTTTGATGACGAACTGAGCGCCTTGCAAGTCTTCTTTGTAATCAATCTCGGCGCCTACCAAGTATTGGTAACTCATCGCATCGACCAGCAAAGACACGCCGTTTTTTTGGATGGTGGTGTCGTCTTCGTTCACGATTTCATCAAATGTGAACCCATATTGAAAACCAGAGCAGCCGCCGCCTTGCACAAACACGCGTAGCTTTAGTTCAGGGTTGCCTTCTTCTGCGATCAAGTCAGCCACCTTGGCCGCAGCGCTGTCGGTGAAGACGAAGGGGGATGGCATGTCTGTTTGGATGTTTTCGGCAACTGCGCTCATAGGGAACTCCTGAAACTGTGGGTAAAAGTATATCGCTTTAGTCAAGTATTCCTTGATGCTTAGCTCAGAGACGCTTTTCACAACATGGGCATTGCTCGACGAACAGGGCGCCAAACAAAAAAGCCGCAAGGGTCAACCCGTGCGGCTTTTGGCAAAACAAGAAGCGGATTAACGCTTGCTGAACTGCTTGCGGCGACGTGCAGAGTGCAAGCCCACCTTTTTACGTTCGACTTCGCGCGCATCGCGTGTCACGTAACCGGCTTGCGACAAGACGGGCTTCAAAGCCGCGTCGTAGTCGATCAAAGCACGGGTAATGCCGTGACGCACGGCACCCGCTTGGCCAGACTCACCACCGCCGTGCACGTTGACTTGAATGTCAAACGCTTCGCCGTTGTTGGTCAGCATCAAGGGTTGCTTCGAAATCATGATCGAGGTTTGACGGCCGAAGTATGCGGCGATGTCTTTACCGTTGATCGTGATTTTGCCGGAGCCTTTTTTGAGAAACACGCGAGCGACGCTTGATTTGCGACGGCCGGTGCCGTTGTTCCATTCACCAATCATTTCAGCTCCTTAGATGTCCAGCACTTTAGGCTGTTGTGCGGTGTGTGGGTGCTCAGCACCGCCATACACCTTGAGCTTTTTGATCATGGCGTAGCCGAGTGGGCCTTTGGGCAACATGCCCTTGACGGCCTTCTCGAATGCGCGGCCAGGGTGCTTGGCTTGCATGTCACGGAAGTTAGTCGCTGTGATACCGCCGGGATAGCCCGAATGACGGTAATACACCTTGTCCAAAGACTTGGTACCTGTGACCTTGAGTTTGGAAGCGTTGATGATGACGATGAAGTCACCTGTATCGACGTGGGGTGTGTAAATGGCTTTGTGTTTGCCGCGTAAACGGAGAGCAACTTCGCTGGCTACTCGTCCGAGCACCTTATCGGTGGCGTCAATCACAAACCACTCATGCACCACGTCAGCGGGTTTTGCGCTGAATGTAGACATAGTTAAATCCTAAAAGGAGAGTTGGTTTGTAGGGTCCTTTTCCACGGTCGGCGTTCTTCTGTTGAGAACCTCTTAGGTGGGAAGAGCTTTTTGCAAAGCCTCTGCCGCGGGACCACTCATACGCTGCAGAGCCAAATATTATAAGCAAAATCAAGCGCTTAGCGCGAATAGGGCCAAAACAAGGCGATTTGGCGGGTTACCATGCCGCCCATGTTCAGTTATCGCCACGCATTTCACGCCGGAAACCATGCCGACGTCCTCAAACACCTCACTTTGATTGCGACTTTGAAGCACTTGATGCACAAAGACGCGGGTATTCAGTTTGTGGACACGCACGCGGGCGCAGGCCTGTACCGCTTGGATGGCGACTATGCAGAAAAAAGTGGCGAGGCCGCCCAAGGCGTCCTTAAGTTGCGCAACCTCACAGGGCCAGCCGCCTTAAGCGACTACCTAGATATGGTGGCAGGTTTCAACGTCAAAGGCAGCCACAAAATTTACCCCGGCTCACCCTTCATCATTCACAAGCTGTTGCGCCACGAAGCGCGTGACCGCCTGAAGCTGTTTGAGCTCCACCCGACCGACCACAAATCATTGGTGGGCAACGTCCAACAGCTGGAAGCCGGTCGCACCGTCAGCGTCACGCGCGCAGATGGGTTTGAATCACTCAAGGCTTTGCTGCCGCCGCCTGTGTCGAGCAGCGGCTCACGCCGCACCTGTGTGCTGATTGACCCGAGCTATGAAATCAAAAACGACTACTACCGTGTGCTCGATTGCATTCAAGACAGCTTGAAACGCTTTGCCACCGGCACCTACATCGTCTGGTACCCCATCATTCCTCGCCCCGAAGCCCATGATTTGCCCCGCAAGCTCAAAGGCCTGTGCAGCCAAGTCAAAAAACCATGGTTGCATGCCACCTTGGCGATTGGCCGCGAAACCGGCAGCAAAGACGCTGGCCTCAGCGCCAGCGGCATGTTCATCGTCAACCCGCCTTTCACCTTGAAACCCTTGTTGAACGAGGCATTACCCGTTGTCGAAGAAGCATTGGCTCGCGGCCCAGGTCGGGGCTGGACAGTGGAGTCTGGCGGCTAAGCGGCTTGCCTCGCGCACATGAAAAAGGCCTCGCAGCAGCGAGGCTTTTTTGCTTACTCAGTTAATACTTAGAAGCGGTAACCGACGCCCACACCGAACACGACTGGGTCGAGTTTGAGGGTGCCAGCATCTGCGCCATTGGCATACACGTGAGTCTTCAGGTAAACCTTTTTCACATCCATGTTCAATGACACATGTTTAGTCAAAGGAATATCAACGCCCGCCTGAAGCGCGCCACCGATGCTTTTGTCACTCAGGGTTACGGCACCAAGTTTCTCAGCCGTGATTTGCGTGTAGTTCAAACCTGCGCCCACATAAGGCTTGTAGCCAGTGAAATCCGTGAAGTGATACTGCACCGTCAGAGTAGGTGGCAAATGTTTGAAAGTGCCCAGATCACTACCGTTTGAATAGACATGCTGCTTTTGGGGGATCGTCAAGATCAATTCTGCAGCAATGTTTTTGGTAAAGAAGTAACTGATATCCACTTCGGGAATCGTTTTGTCATTCACAGTTAAGCCCAACCCAGTGGAGTCAACGTTAGCCATATTCAAATTGACTGCACGCGCACGCACCAACCATGGTGACTCTTGGGCAGCCACAGAACCAGCGACCAACATACCGACCGCCGCGGCGATGAGAATTTTTTTCATTATTTGCTTCCTTGAACTCGGGTCTATTCCCGTGCTGTTGATTTCACAGCGATCAAGCAAGCAAGACATTGACCGCGATCAACCCTTAAGGCAAAGGTGTTTGACGCAGATCAAGCCATCGGACGTTAGGTGGTCAAACCCAGGTTTTGACAAATCGCCAGGGTCGAGGCGCTTTGGTTCATGCTGTAAAAGTGCAACCCAGGCGCTCCGCCCGCCCGCAACTGATCGCACAGGTCGGTGACCACCTCTAAGCCAAAGGCCTTGATGGAAGCGATGTCATCGCCGTAGCCCTGCAAACGCAAACGAATCCAACGTGGGATTTCTGCACCGCACGCATCTGAAAAACGCAACAGCTGCGACGAGCTGGTGATGGGCATGATGCCTGGCACGACAGGAATATGCACACCAAGCTTGTCCGCATCTTCTAAAAATCGAAAATACGCATCGCTGTTGTAAAAATATTGTGTGATCGCCGAATCCGCACCCGCCTTGACCTTGGTAGCAAACGCTTGCAAGTCGGCCTCAGCCGATTTGGCTTGCGGGTGAATCTCTGGATAAGCCGCCACTTCGATGCCAAAGTCATCACCCGTCTCAGCGCGAATGAACGCCACTAAATCGCTGGCGAAATGAAACTCACCTCCGGCCCCGTAACCACTGGGCAAATCACCCCGCAAGGCCACCAAGCGCTTCACACCCATGGCTTTGAATTCGGCCAACTGCTGACGCACACTGTCGCGCGTCGCGCCAATGCAAGAGAAGTGCGAGGCGGCTGACATACCCTCGCTCAAAATCTCAGTCAAAGTGGCAATCGTGCCAGCTTGGGTGGAGCCCCCTGCACCGTAAGTGACTGAACAAAACTGCGGCTTAAGCGGGTACAAGGCTTGGCGTACCGTGCGCAACTTCTCCGCACCCTCTGGGGTCTTGGGAGGGAAAAACTCAATACTCAAGCTGTTGTTTGTGGTCATGTCTGTCTCACTTGTTGGCGCGTCATGCGTGACGCGCTCCAATCCAAAACTCTTGGTTGCCATCGCCACCGGCAATGGCGCTGGGCCAATAGCCCAACACATTCAAATTCAATTCAGCGCAAGCTTCCCGCAAACGCGCCTCCACCCGCACATAGCTGGCTTCGTCCTTGACCAAGCCGCCCTTGCCAATGTCACTCGGCTGCAATTCAAACTGCGGCTTGACCAACATCAGCAGTGCCCCTTCTTTTTTGAGGATGGGGCGTAACGCGGGTAAAACAAGGGTGAGCGAAATGAAGGACAAATCGCCCACCACCAAATCAAATCCTTGCAACGCATCAGGGACACGCACATCATCGGCTTGTAGCTCACGGGCGTTGATGCGCTCCACGCACACCACACGCGCATCGTCACGTAAACGAGGATGCAACTGACCATGCCCCACATCCAACCCCACCACTTGAGCCGCACCTTGCTGCAACAAGCAATCGGTAAAGCCACCCGTGCTTTGCCCCACATCCAGGCAGCGCAAACCTTGGGCCGACAGGCCGCTGCTGAGCAACGCACCCTCTAGCTTCAAACCCCCGCGAGACACATAACGTGCCTCGGCCGTATCCAGCAAACGCAACTCACTGGGCAGCGGCAATTCGTCACCATTTTTAGTCACACGTTGCCAAGGCTTGGCGCCCAAGCGCCACTCGACACCCGAGGCAATCAGCCGCTGCGCTTGAGAGCGCGAAGCGGCTAAACCACGTTCGACGAGCAGCTGGTCAGCACGCACAGTGCTTAGTAACGGTAAGTGTCGGCTTTGTAAGGTCCGTTCTTAGACACACCGATGTAAGCGGCTTGGTCGTCACTCAACTCAGTCAGCATGGCGCCAACTTTCTTGAGGTGCAAACGTGCCACTTTTTCGTCGAGGTGCTTAGGCAACACATAGACCTTGCCAGTTTCGTATTGGTCTTGCTTGGTGAACAACTCGATTTGAGCGATGGTTTGGTTCGCAAAGCTAGAGCTCATGACAAAGCTAGGGTGGCCAGTGGCGCAACCCAAGTTCACCAAACGGCCTTTGGCCAACAAAGTGATCTTTTTGCCATCAGGGAAGATGACGTGGTCGACTTGAGGCTTGATCTCGTCCCACTTGCATTGCTCCAAGGACACCACATCGATCTCGTTATCGAAGTGACCGATGTTGCAAACGATGGCTTCGTCTTTCATGGCGGCCATGTGCTCGTAGCGGATCACGTTCTTGTTGCCGGTGGCCGACACAAAGATGTCGCACTTGTCGGCGGCGTATTCCATGGTCACGACCTTGAAGCCTTCCATCGCGGCTTGCAGGGCGTTGATCGGGTCGATCTCGGTCACCCACACTTGGGCGCTCAGGGCGCGCAGGGCCTGGGCCGAGCCCTTGCCCACGTCACCGTAACCGGCGACGACCGCGACCTTGCCGGCGATCATCACGTCGGTGGCGCGCTTGATCGAATCCACCAGCGATTCGCGGCAGCCGTACAGGTTGTCAAACTTGCTCTTGGTCACGGAGTCGTTCACGTTGATGGCGCGGAACATCAGGCTG
>JAVLFR010000045.1:0-7245 GCA_046052785.1 Limnohabitans sp.
GGCTCAATAGCATTCCAGGAGAAACCATCACCGCCATTCATTTGGGATTACTGAATGAAGGCATCGCAGACCCAGACGCGTTTTACAAAGCCAAGCAATGGGTGGGCGCGGGCACGTTGATTGGCTCAAAAATGGGCAGAACGGCTGACCATCAATCGCACTCGCACCTGATGACGAACTTGAAAATTGGGGACGACGGCTTTGAACGTATCTTGGTACTCGCCGCAGCACAAACGTCTGAAAATCGCGCGGGAAGAATTGCGCAAAGGCTGCTGGAATTAGAGACTTACCGCGTCATGGCTTTGCTCAGCTTGCCGGTGGCCAAACAGCTGGCTGTCAAACTGCGAGACACCGAAGTGAAGCTGGTGGAAATCACCAATCGGCTTGAAAAACAACAAGACAGTGATGAAGTGCTGATGAACGACTTGGCCACATTAGCGGCGCAAGTTGAAAGCATCACCGCGGAGCACAGTTATCGCTTCTCAGCCACCCTAGCCTACGATGCGATTGTTCGTGAACGCATCTCCGAAATGCGCGAACAGCCCTTATCGGGCATGCAAACCGTGGGTGAATTTATGCAGCGCCGTTTGGCCCCCGCCATTGCCACCGTCAAAGCCACCTCTGTGCGGTTGTCCGCACTGGCCGAGCGGGTGGCCAGGGCCAGCGCCCTGTTGCGAACGCGGGTGGAAATTGCAGCTGAAGCCCACAACCGCCAGTTGTTAGAAAAGCTCACACGCGGACAAGAGTTACAACTCAGGCTCCAAGCCACGGTGGAAGGCCTGTCGATTGCCGCCATCACCTACTACGTGGTCAGCCTGATGCTGTTTGTGGGCAAAGCGATGAAAGCGTCGGGGCTCAGCATCAATCCAGAACTGCTCGCGGGTTTTTGCACCCCAGTGGTTTTGTTCTTTGCTTGGCGAACGATTCAGCACATTCACCTCAGACTCAAAGACACTTGACGCGGCAGATGGCTGGCTTAATTGGCGCGCTCGAGATGAGACGCTAAAAACTCAGCAACATGCGCCAAACCCATTGCGGGTTGCTCTTCCTGAATCAGGTGACCCAAATTGGGCAACAACACCGTCTTGGAAGACGATAAAACTTGCGCATAGCTTTGCGCATTGGTGCTGGGAATCATCCGATCTTGCTCACCCCAAATCAGCAACGTGGGCGCGATAATTTTTTTCAAACGCGGCACGGGATCTGTGTAGATGGTTTGATTTGAACGCTCCAAAATGGCGGCGCGAACACCTGGGGCACGCAACATGTCGTAGTAACGATTGACCAAACTATCACTCAAGGCACTGGCATCAAAAAATGCGGGCTCAATCGATTTGCGCACCAACAACTTGGGCAGACAAAATTTGATCACCCCCATCACCCCGGGCATCGCATAGGGCTTAGAGCCAATATCTTGGCTCGCAGGAAAACCATCAGGCGCCATCAACACCAAGGCTTTCACGCGACCTGGCTCGGCAGCAGCCAGACTCCAAGCCATCTTGCCACCCATGGAGTGGCCGATGACCGAGAAGCTCGACAACCCCAAGGTGTCGACAAAGTGCGTCAATGTCGCCAAATCGCGGCTCTCGGAATAATCATGGAGGGGGCTCGGGCCCGTGAGGCCAAAGCCAGGCAAATCCAAACGAATCACTCGGTAGTGTTGCGCCAACTCAGCTGCCCAAACATCCCAAGTTTGCAAACTTGAACCAAAGCCATGCAATAGCAAAAGAACAGGTGCATCCTTAGGTCCTGTATCTTTGTAATGAATTTGAAGTCCGTCCACCTCCACCATATTTTGGGAGGTCACGCCATAACGCGACCTGATCTCGGACAGCTCTAGATCAGGCGCCCACAAGCCATAAAGTGCACCGGCAGATAAAACCACACTTGCTAACAAAACACCACCCAGATCAAAGAATTTAGACATGCGACCGCGAATTAACAAACCTTTTGTTGTCATTGAATTATGCATTTAAACCCCTTGAATAGACTGTTTGTGCACCGTGTGCTCGGGTTCATCGGTTGGCCACGCGCTTGCGACGTATCGTCGAAAAATCAATGAATTTGAGTCAGAATCGAAACCATGAAAGCCAAAGCCATTGTTTTTGAAGCCCCCAAAACCTTGCGTGTTCGTGAACTCGAACTCGCGCCCATGGGTCCACTCGATTTAGAGGTTGCCGTTTCTTTCAGTGGCATCAGCACGGGTACCGAGCGCTTGCTATGGGATGGCACCATGCCCCCCTTTCCAGGTTTGTCCTATCCCTTGGTGCCTGGCTATGAAACCGTGGGAACGATTGTGAATTTGGGCGCTGAAGTTGCTGGCTTAGCCAAAGGCGATCAAGTGTTTTTACCCGGGTCGTATGCGTTTAAAGGTGTTCAAAACATTTTTGGCGGATCGGGCGCGCGTCTGGTGGTGCCCCACGATCGTGCCGTCAAACTCGACCCCTCCTTGGGAAACAAAGGCGTGCTGTTAGCGCTGGCAGCCACTGCACACCATGTGTTGACTGTGGGTCGTGAAGGCGTATCAAAAGCTTATCCAGACCTGATCATTGGTCACGGCATCATGGGCAGGCTCTTGGCGCGCATGGTGGTAGCAGCAGGCCAGCCCGCCCCTGTGGTGTGGGAAACGCAAGCCGTTCGACACGCGGGCGCCTTGGGGTATGAAGTCATTCAGCCCGATCAAAACACGCGCAAAGACTACCGCTGCATTTGCGATGTCAGTGGTGACTCGGGCATTTTGAACCATGTGATCCCCAAAATGGCGCCAGGTGGTGAGGTGGTGCTCGCGGGCTTTTACAAGCAAGACCTGTCTTTTGCCTACGCGCCGGCCTTCATGCGCGAGGCCAACATTCGTGTTGCAGCGCAATGGAAAAAGCATGACCTCGACGCCGTGACGGCCATGTTTCATGATGGCAGTTTGCCGCTTGAGGGGCTCATCACCCACACTGAAAAAGCAACACGCGCGCAGCAAGCCTACGACATCGCTTTTGGTGATCCTCAGTGCTTAAAGATGGTGATCGACTGGCGTGATGAGGCTGGTCTTTGATATGAACGGGCCTCTCCCGCTTAATGTGTTGGCATGCCCCGCCATCAGTTTTGATTTCGTTTAGGTCGACTGAGGGCGTGCCATACGCTAGGAAAAATTTGCGAAAAACTGGCCCACTTCCCCTGTTGTCTTACCTGAGACTGCCTCAAGTATTTCAATGGTTTCTAAGAGAACGCCGTTCTCTTTTAATCTTGTGGAGATCAGTGTTGAGTTGAGCAAGATATCTTTCAAAACATCTTCATTGGGTATTTCAACCACGTACCCCACAAGATTGGTGTTGTGCTTTCTGAAGAATTCGAACCGAAAACCTAAGTGTCCAACGGTTTCCTCCAGCTTATTGTTTAAAAGCCACCAGTCCGCGTCTTTGACTTGGTAAGTCACTAACAGTTTTTTCATAATGGCTCCGAAGCAATGGTGGCGTGAATGGGGAAATAAGATTATTTAAATGTATCTGAAAGTACTGGGTACTCAAATAGACAAAGGGGTATAGCTTAAGGTGGAGTCTACGTGGACCAACTTTTGTAGGGATCACCGCACCTTAAATCATCAAAAATACCAAGCCATGTTTGATTGACATGTCTCTTGGTATGTAGAAATGAAAAACGCCCCGTGAGGGGCGTCTTTGCTTGATAGCTGGCGGAAACGGAGTCCTACTGCGCATTGACCGATAAGCAAAACAACGCAATAACGATAGCTGCAATGATTCTATGAAACATGATTTATTTCTTAAAGTAGAAGTCGCCTAAGACTTGATCGTAGATTGCAGGCACCTGCTCATGACCGACCGACTTGGCTAACTCAGCAACTTGATTTCGGACGTTCTTCACAACGCGATCAATGCTGACGTTTGGCTTTTGCATCTCTTGAACAAAGACACGAGTAAACAAGCCGTTCTTGTTTTTATCGGAGTTGCTGAGACGGTCTAACGCTTGCTGACCCGTACCTGCTGAGAAGATAACCATCTGGCCAGTTGCTGCCGTAGTCGGCGCAAGGCCTCTCCCACCAATTGCCCGACCCGCTGACTTGAATGGGTTGTCACGACAGGCATCAATCATCGCCAATGTCAATTTGGCTTTTTTCTCAGACATGTCATCCAGCACTCGCTGAAGTTGGATAGCCTCGTCCCGAACCTGTGCTTCGCTATCGCCGACTATGTCAGTTGGCAATAAATAGTTTGCAGAGCCTAGTTGAACTCCATGCCCAGCAAAGAAAAACATCACCTCGTCACCACCTTGCACCTGCGCAGCAAAAGTACGTAAAGCCGACTTCATTTCTTTCTCATTCAGGTCAAGCTTCAAAGTGACTTGATATCCAACGGCCGTTAGGTTTGATGCGATTGTTCTTGCGTCCTCCCGTGCATTGGCTAATTTTGAAACCGTGTTGTAGGAGTCATTACCAATTACTAATGCCCTTCTATTAGCTGTGATTTTTTTTTCATTTTCAGGGTCAATTTTTGATTGCAGGAATTTATCTGATTCAACAAAAATAGTATTGTTTTTTTGTGGTCTAACCTCTTGATTCGTTTCATTTTCATCTAGCTTTTGTTGAATATTTTTAATTTCAGAAATTTGGTTTTGAGCAAAGTTTTTATCTTTTTCAAATGGTTCTAACCCAGTAATTTTATTTTCTAAAGCTATGAATTCAGATTTATATTTAATATATTCATCCTCTGGAGCGCTTTGCACAATTACCAACAGCTCATCTCTTGAGTCAATAATAGTGGTGTATAAGATTATTTTCCGTCCAAAAACACCCTTCATCTTTCCTGTTACTTCAATATTCCATGCATCAAATCCATTAACTGTTTTTTTCTCAGGGTTTTTAAAAGTTGAATTTTCTAAAACTTTCATTTGGGCTTGATATACAGCATTAGCAATACCAGCAGGGTCGGTAACTTTGGTTCTCTTTCTTGAAGCAATAGAAATACCAACATTTTTAGATAATTTTGATGAAGCTACAAGAATTGTTCCTTGATACCTTTGTTCGTCTGTTAGCTTCTTCAGCTCAAATTCTTCAGGTAAATCAATTATTACTTTTGGTAAAAAATTAAAGGAAAATTCGACCTGTGCTTGAGTAGGAAGGGCAGGATTGGCACAAATAGGAGAAGATGAGGAAATAGTTTTTATTAAGCCAGAGTGTCCTGCGGCTGAGGTTATTGTTTCACCAACCTTTGAACCTTCCTTTACACACATATTCCCCTGACCTCTTGCTGCTGCATTCGCGGCAAAGGACAAAAGGGTATAAACAAAAGCATGAGAGCTAGTGGCTACTGACAGCACAACCACAATAAAAATAAACTTAAAAAATTTAAACTTTTTTAAGTTATTTACGATTTTTTTCATCTCTGCACCCTAAAGTAAAAATCACCACTCAGGCTTGTGTTCTCCCAAGGAGTCTGTTGATTCTTTGTTTCTTCTTGCACGGCGCGGCGTACTTCCTTGAAAACTTGTTCAATTGGCTTGTTAGGCTGCTGCATCGCTCTAACCAAGTTCTTTGTGTAGGGACTGTTCCTGCCGTCACCATCGGATGCGACTTTGCCGGGTGATGTAGCGTAAGCGATAATAGTTCCTCTTGGTGCATCCATATTTGCCAAACCTCTTGAACTTGAACGGAAACTTCTTCCAAAAGGGTCATCACGGCAAGCATCAACGATCAGGATGTTCACACCCTTCCCTGCGGTACTCATCTTCTCAAGTACTAATGACACGTCAAGGCCTTGATCTGCTATCTCATCTTCGCGCTGGATGTCTGCATTGACAGGAATGAAGTAGTTGCGGCCTTTAACTTCGACACCATGTCCTGAATAGTAGACCAAGCCGACATCGTTATTAATTAGTCGGTCGCCAAACTGACGGACACCTGCACGCATTTGCTGAAGCGTAGCATCACGCAAATCAATGACTTCAAACCCACTTGACTTGAGCGCAGCAGACACATCGTTAGCATCATTAATTGGATTTCGTAAGGGCCTTGATAGATATTTGGAATTACCTACTACCAGCGCAATTCTTTTACCAGAGTCCTGGAAAATTGGCGACTGATTTACTACGTTGGTTTGTTGTTCTGCGACGCGAAGTTCGTCTTGCGCTAGTTGTGTTCGTTGTGCTTCTTCATTCTTTATTTTTTCAACTTGATTTTGATCTTTTATTTGAGTAATCGTCGATTCTTTTGAATTATTTTCACTAAGGTTAGTTATTGAATTTTCTATTTGTGAAATAAATTCTTTTTGTGTTTCAATATATTTAAGGCTCGAGTTTTCGATATCGAACTCCGATCCGAAAGAAAATATATTTTTCACTGGTCCCCAATACTTAGTTTCTAAATTTACATAATAATTTTTACCCCCTTCAAGAAAAACATCTATGCTGGTCAATCCAGGCTTAGTGGGAAAATTATTTGTTAAGGTATATTTTCCAGGTCGAAGAATGAACTTCCTGTAACTGTAGCCGCTTAATTGAAAATCAAAGCCCTGATTGATTGAAAAGTGCATAGATGCTGCATTTCCAAAAAATTGGTTTCGGTATACATAAATAACACCCTTTGATTTATTTGAATTGATATTAAGATCATCTCTTCTTGATATGTAATCAGATTCAATTAAATTTATTTCTTTTATTGGCCTAAGACCATAATGGACATCATTGAAAAAAAAACCCCAATTTATTACTTCCCGCACCTCATTTATAGAATGGCTATATAAAATTCCAAGGCCTTGCTTTTTCTTGTTTTTTAATTCGCCCACATATCTTGTGCCGTTTGAGTAATCAATGGAACCAACACAAGCATCAGATGCCTCACCTACGATTTCACACAAAGGCAGTTTGCTTTGAGCAAATACATTTCCAAAGATTAATAAAAAAAATATTTTAAGGATTAATTTCACTATTACACCAAGAAATAAAACACGCTGATTATTCAAATACTGTTCTTTTGGATATCGATGCACAAGCATTAACTCATACCTACCTCCACCCTAACATTTTGTTAAATAAACTGCTTAGAAGCACTGCCTATCAAGACCTAAGGTAGCTAACTTAGTAGGTTCGTATGGATTTAATTGTAGTCAAAATAAGAAGCGCTGTGTAGGTCGGCAATAAATGGCACTTGACAGCCTACTGCTTCTCATCACTGATTCTGCGAATTCACTCTTCGTTAGAGCAGATCATGGTGTAACCCTGCGCTAGGGGGGCCCAAATAGA
>JAVLFR010000046.1:0-3514 GCA_046052785.1 Limnohabitans sp.
AAGGCGGCGAGCGCCTCAATGCGCTGCTCCCGCGCCTGGGTGCGACAGCTGACCACATCAAACTTTTGATAGCACAGCTTCATCGCCTCTTTGTACGCATCTTCAATTTGGTGGCCTTTCTGTGCGAGTCGCTGTTGCGCTTGGTCGCGCTCGGCCTGAGACATCGAATGAGAGGGCCCCTCAGACCAATCACAGGCACAGAACAAACCAGCCAACAAATATATCAACATTTTCATTTCAATCCTGTGTCCACTGTGCGCCGCTCTAAGGCCAAAAACTCTGCCGACTGCATTTCATTTAAACGTGACACCGTGCGCGGAAACTCATGCGACATCGGACCTTCGGTATACAGGGCCTCAGGGGGTACAGCCGCTGACAACATCAATTTAACTCGGCGGTCATACAGCACATCCACCAACCAAGTGAATCGGCGGGCCTCAGCCGCTTTGTTGACCGGCATCAACGGCACATCGCTGAGCAACACGGTGTGAAATTGACTGGCGATTTCTAGGTAGTCGTTTTGTGAACGCGGACCGCCACACAAAACTTTAAAGTCAAACCACACCACGCCGCCGGCTCGACGACGCGCTTGAATTTCGCGTGATTCAATGTGCAGCACAGGGTCCTCGTCTTGGCACTCGGCCAGACGGTTGAAAGCATCAGTCATCGCAGCATCTGCTTTTTGCCCCAGCGGTTGCAGATACAGGTCAACTTGCTCCAACATGCGACGGCGGTAGTCGGTGCCATTGTCCACATTGATGACTTCTAGCGCATGGTTGAGCAAATCAATGGCTGGCAAGATGCGATCGCGGTGCATGCCCCCTGGGTACAAATCATCGGGCTTGAAATTGGAGGTGGTCACAAAGCCGACGCCATTGTCAAACAAGGCGTCGAGCAAGCGATGCAAGATCATGGCGTCCGTGATGTCGGCCACATGAAACTCATCAAAGCAAATCAGTTTGTACCGTTTGGAGATTTGCTTGCCCAACACATCCAAAGGATTGACCGTGCCTTGCAGCTCACGCAGTTCACGATGCACCTCACGCATGAACTCGTGAAAATGCAAACGGGTTTTTCGCTTGATCGGTACGGCCTCAAAAAAACAATCCATCAAAAAGCTTTTGCCGCGCCCCACCCCCCCATACATGTAGACGCCTCGCGGAATTTCGGGTCGGTTGACCAGCTTTTTGAGGGAGTTGGAGCGCTTCTCTTTGTAAGCAGCCCACTCACTGGCGCAACGCTCTAAGGCCTCAATGGCACGCAGCTGCGCGGGGTCGCTTTGGAAGCCTCGGATGTCGAGTTCTTTGAGGTAGTTTTGATGAACTGGCTGGTGGTCTGACATAAGACGCTATTGTGCCCTGCCCATGAAAAAAGCCCGCTGAAACCAGCAGGCTTTTTGGGCATTTCGCATCACATGATCAGAAGTTCAACGTGCGTTTGTCAACCGCCAAAGCAGCCTCTTTGGTAGCTTCAGACAGCGAAGGGTGGGCATGACAAATGCGAGCGATATCTTCGGCCGAAGCTTTGAATTCCATCGCCACCACCGCTTCAGAGATCAATTCCGACACCTGTGGGCCCACCATGTGCACGCCCAAGATTTCGTCAGTTGTGGCATCGGCCAAGAACTTCACCATGCCAGTGGTGTCGCCCAAAGCGCGCGCACGGCCGTTCGCGAGGAACGGGAAGGTGCCCGCTTTGTAAGCCACACCGTCGGCCTTGAGCTGCTGCTCGGTGCGGCCCACCCAGGCGATTTCGGGGCTGGTGTAGATGACCCAAGGAATGGTGTTGAAATTAACGTGCCCGTGTTGGCCAGCGATGCGCTCAGCCACCGCCACGCCCTCTTCTTCAGCTTTGTGCGCGAGCATGGGGCCACGCACCACGTCGCCTACCGCCCACACGCCCGCAAGATTGGTTTTGCACTCGCCATCCACCACAATCGCGCCGCGCTCGTCGAGCTGCAGACCGATGGCTTCGGCATTCAAACCGATGGTGTTGGGCACGCGGCCGATGGACACGATGAGCTTGTCCGCATCCAGCACCACGGCTTCGCCTTTGGCGTTGGTGTAATTGACCGTGACGCCCTTCTTGCCATTGACGATTTCGCCGACTTTCACGCCGAGTTCAATCTTCAAACCTTGCTTATCAAAAGCTTTCTTGGCTTCTTTGGCAATTTGCTCGTCCACCGCGCCGAGGAAAGTGGGTAAACCTTCGAGGATGGTCACGTCAGCGCCCAAACGACGCCACACAGAACCCATCTCCAAACCAATCACACCAGACCCAATCAAGGCCAGCTTCTTGGGCACGGCGCCCACGCGCAAGGCGCCGTCGTTGGACAACACATTGACTTCGTCAAACGGTGTACCGGGCAAAGCACGGGCATTAGAGCCTGTGGCAATGATGACTTGCTTGGCCGTGATGGACTCGTCGGTTTTGCCCGCCACATGAAGGGTGTAGCCGCCATCAGCCTTGCCAGCAAAACTGCCGCGACCATGGAAGAACGTGACCTTGTTTTTCTTAAACAAGTAAAGAATGCCGTCGTTGTTTTGCTTCACAACGTTGTCTTTGCGAGCCAACATTTTGGCCACATCCATCTTCACATCCTTGGCCGTGATGCCGTGCTCTGCGAAATGGTGGTTGGCATGGTCAAAGTGCTCGCTGGACTGCAGCAAAGCCTTGGACGGGATGCAACCCACGTTGGTACACGTGCCGCCAGGGGCTGGGCCGCCTGCGGCGTTTTTCCACTCGTCAATACAAGCGACTTGGAAACCCAGTTGGGCCGCGCGAATGGCCGCGATGTAGCCACCTGGGCCGCCACCAATGACGACAACGTCGAATTGTTTACTCATAGGAATATCTCTTGAATGAACAACGCCCCCAAACTGGGGGCATTGCAATGAGGTGAATTAAATGTCAAACAGCAAACGAGCTGGGTCTTCCAGGGCTTCTTTCATCGCCACCAGACCCAAGACTGCTTCACGCCCGTCAATGATGCGGTGGTCATACGACATGGCAAAGTAGTTCATGGGGCGAACCACCACTTGGCCGTTCTCGACCATAGCGCGGTCTTTGGTGGCGTGCACGCCAAGAATCGCAGACTGGGGTGGGTTGATGATGGGGGTGGACATCATCGAGCCGAAGGTGCCGCCGTTGGAGATCGAGAAGGTACCGCCAGTCATTTCTTCGAGGCCCAGCTTGCCATCACGGGCTTTCACGCCGAATTCAGCAATCTTCTTCTCGATATCGGCAAAGCTCATCTGATCGGCATTGCGCAAGATGGGCACCACCAGGCCGCGGGGCGAGCCCACAGCGATACCGATGTCAAAGTAGCCGTGGTAGACGATGTCATTGCCGTCCACCGAGGCGTTGAGCACGGGGAACTTCTACAAGGCATGCACAGCCGCTTTGACGAAGAAGCTCATGAAGCCCAGCTTGCAACCGTGTTCTTTTTCGAACTTGTCTTGCATGCGCTTGCGCATGTCCATGACGGGCGCCATGTTGATTTCGTTGAAGGTGG
>JAVLFR010000047.1:0-4487 GCA_046052785.1 Limnohabitans sp.
TGTTCTCGCGTACCACGGCTTTGAACAGGTCTTCTTTGCTTTGGAAATACAAAAACAAGGTGCCTTTGGAGACACCAGCCCGAGCCGCGACTTCTTCAACGCGTGTGGCTGAAAAACCTTTTTCGACAAACAAGTCCAAAGCCGCCTCGAGCAGTTCGCCAGGGCGCGCCTCTTTTCGACGCTCGCGTTTGGGCGTGGCGTCCGCATGACGAATAAGGGTTTCGATGGCCATGGTTTGCTAATGACTGATTGGTTAGTAATGTACCAGTTTCATGCATTTAAAAGGCTCAAGTCAGCTTCAGTCCCAGCCATTCTTTGATGACCCAGCCACTCTCACGCAGGGCTTGGCCGCTGGGCAGCCACAGCAAAAGGGGTGGCAGGTCACTACCTATGAAGCCCATGGGCGCTGGGGTGACCACCAAGCCCGCATCCTCAAACTGACGCACGCTGCGCGGCATGTGCCAAGCGTGGGTCACCAGGGCAATGCGGGTGATGCCGTGTTGGCTCAGCAGCTGGGCGGTGAGTCGCGCGTTTTCCCGCGTGTCGCGAGATTGGTTTTCTTGCCAGTTCAGCGCTGGCAAGCCTAAGCGCTTCAAGTCCATGGCCGCCACCTCAGCCTCGGGGGTTTGGTCGCTGGTTCCCGCCCGGCCGACCCCTCCTGCGTACGCCATGGGCAGCTGCGATTGGTGTGACAAATGCACGCCGTACAACAAGCGCGACATGGCATCGGGTGAGAGGGTGGGGCCGCCATATTCGGGCGCTTGTTGTCGCACGCCACTACCTAAGATCACAAGGGCTTGCACCTGCTGGCGCTTCAATTCTTCAGGGGTGACAGCGCTGACCTGCGGCAACAACTGCACCGACAGCCAAATGGCCACCGCATGACAACTGAGCAACCACATCAAGAGGGTGGTCAAGCCACACAGCGCAAGAGGCCGGCGTGCTCGTTGCGACGCGCTGCGCCATGCCCACCCCAGCAAAACAAAGCTTGCCAGCAAGCCGCTGGTAGCGGGCAGGACCAGCGTGGTGAGGATAGGTTTGAGCGCGAGAAGGGTGTCCATGATTTATTTCCTGAAGCTTGCGCATGAGGCGGGCATTTCTGCTGTGCGCTTGTAATCATAGAATCAAGCCCCTATGCCGATCGAACCTATGCCTGCTCACACCTCAAAGACCCTCACCTTAGGGGGTGGCTGTTTTTGGTGCACGGAAGCGGTCTTTGTTCGGGTGAAAGGTGTTTTGGACGTGGAGTCCGGTTATTGCAATGGCCACACCTTGAAGCCGACCTATGCCGAGGTGTGCAGTGGTAACACCGGTCATAACGAAGTGGTGCGATTGGTGTATGACCCGCAAGTCATTTGTCTGCGGGAGTTGTTGGAAATTTTCTTTGTGATCCACGACCCCACCACGCTCAACCGTCAAGGCAACGATACCGGCACCCAATACCGCAGTGGCATCTACTTGAGTGATGACTCAGACCGTGAGGTGGCGCAGCGGGTGTTGGATGAGGTCAATGCAGCCCTGTCTGGGCGGGTGGTGACGGAGCTGAAAAATTTGCACAACTACTCCGCTGCCGAGGACTACCACCAAGACTATTTCGAACACAACCCGGACCAAGGGTATTGCGCTTTTGTGGTGGCCCCCAAAGTGCAAAAGTTTGTGCACACCTTTGCCGACAAGGTGCGACTTGACTGAGACGCTGCGTGACCTGCCCTTGGCTTGGTCCATGCGCATGTGGCGCCGTGCTTGTTTGCTGCTGCTGACCGCTTTGGTGTTGATGCAAACCGTGGGCGTTATGCACCGTGTGGCGCATGCACACCACTTGCAGCGGGTCGCAGTGATGCAGGCTGACACACACGCACCCGCGAGCCCTGAGCTGTTCAGCTGCTTGCAACGCCTTTGGGGTGAGCACAGCAACACCGCAGAGTGTCAACTGTTTGACCAAAGCTGCCCAGACGCATGCCACACCGACGCTTGGGTGGGGATGCTGGTGATGCCTGCGACAAGCTGGCTGTCGGCTGCTCTGCGCGAACGTTTTGCGCTGTTTGAGCGCTTTTATGCGGCCCGCGGGCCACCTGCTGTTTTGTTTTGATCTCTGAGCCAGCTCGCTAGCGGAATCGTTGGCGCGCTGATACCTTGAAGCAAAACACACTTGAGGCGACTTTTACGTCTCGCAGGAACTTTCATATGACTCAGGTTTTTCAACGCAGCGCCGTTGCCGCGGCTGCTTACGCATATCTCGCAATCTTCCATGGACACACGTGGGCACAAGACCAAGATGCCCACCATTTGGATGAAGTCACCATCACCGCCCGCGCGCTGGAGCGCCGCGATCTTTTGGTGCCCGCGCAGCAACTCTCGGGCGCAGCGCTGACCCAGCGCCAAGGCAGTACCTTGGGCGAAACACTCGACAACTTGCCTGGCATCGCCAACAGCTCGTTTGGCCCCAATGTGGGCCGACCTGTCATTCGCGGCATGGACGGCGACCGTATTCGCATCTTGCAAAACAGCGGCGCCAACATGGATGTGTCTGGCCTGAGCAATGACCACGCGGTGCCGATTGACCCCCTCACCACCGAGCGCATCGAAGTGTTGCGTGGTCCCGCCACTTTGTTGTACGGCGGCAGTGCCATGGGCGGTGTGGTGAATGTGATCGACAACCGCATTGCACGGGAGCGCACATTTGACGCCAACGGTGGTGTGATGGGCAAAGCGGAAGTGCGCGCCGGCGGCGCAGCCAATGAGCGCAGCACAGGCGCCATGGTGGAAGCTGGCCATGACAAATTTGTGCTGCACCTGGATGCCTTTGAACGCAGCACCCAGAACTTGCGTGTGCCCAAAGACATGAATTGCGTGGGGGACAACGCAACAACGCCTAATGGTCGCCGGGTGTGCAACTCGGCCAGTGAGAGCCGCGGTGGTGCGGTGGGTGGCACCCTTTTGTTTGATCGGGGTTACTTGGGTGTGTCCACCAGTGAATACCGCAATACCTATGGCACAGTGGCTGAGCCCGAGGTGACGATTGGCATGCGCCGTCGCCATCACGTGACGGAGGGTTTGATGCGCGAGGTCGGTGCGTTTAAAGAGGTGAAGTTTCAACTCGGACGCACCGATTACACGCACACCGAATTTAAAGCGGGTAGTTCCGAGTCATCTTTCAAAAATAAAGGCGATGACCTGCGTTTGGAGGGGCGTCAAAGCACCCAGACTTTGAGCAATGGCATGCAATGGGATGGCGTCGTTGGCATTCAAAGTGAGCGTCACAATTTGCAAGCTAAGGCCAACGACGGCACGAACACCCTTTTGCCACCCAGTCGCACAAATAGTAAGGGCGTGTTTACTTACCAAGCCTTGAAAACCAGCTGGGGCCAGTTGAGCGCGGGTGCACGTGCTGAGGACGTAGAGGTCATATCACTTGAAGATCATCAAGGCAATTCGGCACAAACGAAAAAATTCAAACCTCTGAGCTTGGCCTTGGGGGCCATGCGTCACTTACGTCAAGGTGAGTCGCAAAACGGATGGCAGTTCTCGACCAATCTCAGCGCTAGTCAGCGAGCACCTACAGACTATGAGTTGTTCGCCCACGGGGAGCACGCGGCAACGGGTACCTACGAAATAGGCCAGCCGACCAACGGCTTGGAAAAAGGCACGCAGCTCGATGTCGGTGGTGAGTGGAAACAAGGAGCGCACAAATTGGGTATCACTGGATTTGCCTCGCAGTTTTCTAATTACATATCTTTGCAAGCGACAAACGTCAATGTGGCCCCTCCCGAATACACTTTCCAAGGCGTCCGTGCCCGTTTCTACGGTATTGAAACCAGCGCCAAAATCCGTATGGTGGCAGGCCAAGATGCCGTGCTGACATCCAACGGAACACACGGCGCGATGGACCTTGAGCTGCGAGCCGACGTGGTGCGCGCCCAAGACTTAACCCACAACACGCCCATGCCGCGCATCGCGCCCATGCGCGTGGGCGCTGATGCTGTGTGGTCGCGCAACGCGTGGGGTGCTCGCTTGGGTTTCATGCACGCCGCAGCGCAAAACCGCGTGCCCCACATCGGCGCTGAGCCAGGCGTCCCCACCGCGGGCCACACCCTGTGGAACGCAGGGATGAACTACCACACCCACAGCGGCACTGCGCATTGGCTGCTGTTTGCCAAGCTCGACAACCTCACCAACAAGCTGGCGTATTCGTCCAGCTCGGTGTTGACTCAGACATTGCGTGATCAGGCCCCGCCGTTGGCAGGCCGAAGCTTGAAAGTCGGGGCGCAAATGAGTTTCTAAGGGGCGCTTTTAAGGGGCTAACCGCTCGCGCACCCAAGCGTCTTGAGGGGCTTGGCTGTTTTTTCGGTAGCGCAAACGGTCATGCAAACGGCTTTTTCGGCCCTGCCAAAATTCCCACTGTTCGGGCACGAGGCGGTAACCTCCCCAGTGGGGGGGGCGTGGCGGCTGCAACAAAAACTGCGCCCTGTACTTGGCTGCATTGGCCA
>JAVLFR010000048.1:0-12495 GCA_046052785.1 Limnohabitans sp.
GCCAAGGTGGTGACCACGCGTGGGTCGCGGTGGAATGAGCGGTCGCCAATCACGCCGCTCTCGCCATGGTCGAGGTCAAGCACAGGGGTGAAGCTGAAGTCCACACCGCACGCACGCAGTTCGCTGGCCAACACATAGCCGCTGGCCGTGGCAGCGTCCATGGCAGCCATCGCTCCACTGCCGGGTCGTTTCTTTTTGTCTGTCATCCACAGTTCGCCCAACGCGCGCATGGGGGGGATGTGCGTGAAGCCATAGGTGCGAAAGCGTTGCACACGCCCGCCTTCGTGGTCCACGCAAATGAGCAAGTCGTCGCGCACGGCCTTGATGTCGGCACACAGCTGCGTGAGTTGCTGGCGGCTGACCCAGTTGCGGCCAAACAAAATAACGCCGCCAGTCAGCGGGTGTTGCAAGCGCTGACGATCTGCTGCGCTGAGTTGGGTGCCAGCGATGTCAAGAATGAGGGGGGCGTGGTGAGACATCAATCAATTATTCTGGGTGGTGTGTGATTCAACCACCACATAGCTGGTGGCATAGTCGGACTCGTCGCTCACGCTGACATGGGCGCTCAGGCCTTTGGCTTCAAACCATGCTTTGAGCACACCATGCAGCACCAGAGTGGGCTGGCCGCTGGGCAGCTTGGCCACTTCGCACAAGCGCCAGGTCATGGGCATGCGCATGCCTAAGCCAATGGCTTTGCTGAAGGCTTCTTTGGCCGAGAAGCGTGTGGCGACATAACGCACGCCGCGCTCGGGCCAGCGCTCGCGGCGAGCACGGTAAGTGTTTAGCTCGTTGTCACTCAGCACTTTTTGCGCAAAGCGATCGCCGTGCTTGTCCAAGGACGCACGGATGCGCCGAATGTCGCAAATGTCGGTGCCGATGCCGTAAATCATGCGTCGCCTTGAGTGTGTGGCATGCACGCGTTGTAGGCGCGGATGGTGTCGCTGTAGCCCAGCTCTAGCGCATCGGCAATCAGGGCATGGCCAATGGACACCTCTTGCACGCCAGGCACGGTGCTGAGGAAGGTGTGCAGGTTGTCGCGGTTGAGGTCGTGGCCTGCGTTGATGCCCAGGCCCACCGCCAAAGCGGCCTCAGCCGTGGCTTTGAAAGCAGCCAATGTGACTGCCTGCGCAGGCGTGCCGTAGGTCGATGCATAAGTCTCGGTGTAGAGCTCCACGCGGTCAGCGCCGATGGCTTTGGCCGCGGCCATGGCTTGGGGGATTGGATCCATGAACAAGCTGACGCGCACGCCAAGTGCTTTGACTTCGTCAATGAGCGGTTTCAAACGCTCGGCGTCTTGCGGAAAGCTCCAGCCATGGTCGCTGGTGAATTGGCCTTCGCTGTCGGGCACAAACGTCACTTGATGGGGGCGCACCTCGCGCACAAAGTCCATCAGGTTATGAAAGGGGTTGCCTTCAATGTTGAACTCGCGATCAGGCCATGCTTTCAGCAATGCAGCCAAGTCATACACATCGCCAGCGCGGATATGACGCTCATCTGGGCGAGGGTGCACAGTGATGCCCGCAGCGCCCGCCTCTAAGCACAGCTGGGCCGCACGCGTGACGCTGGGAATGCCCAGATGGCGCGTGTTACGCACCAAGGCCACTTTGTTGAGGTTGACCGACAGCGCGGTTGGGAGGTGGACGTGAGACATGGCGTTACTCAAAGGGATTGCAGGTCAATCATCATTTGCCGTGTGCGCAGTGTTTTGACCCCGCAATGGTAGTGCAGCAAGGCCCTGAGCTGGCCTTGCAAGGCATTGCGTTGCTCAGAGGGCATCTCCGCACACAACCGCAGCGTGGCAGTGAATGGGGCGTCTGTTGACAAGCTCGCGTGCAATTGCAGCCAAACGCTGCCCGCCAAGCCTGTGCGGTCTTGCGCGTTGTGGATGCGCAAGCCACCTTCGGCCACCAACACATACAAGGCGTCAGCCTGCAAGGGGCTGAGGGTCAGGGTTTGGGCGTTGAGTTCAGGCAAAAAACCAATGTCGCGCAGCAGCAGCAGCTCAAAGGCGCGCAGCGCGGGGGCAATCGTGCCCTCATGGCCAGCGGCCAGCACCTGCACCACTTGGCGGTAGAGGTCAAACAAGCTCGGGTGGGGATCGTCACGCGCGAGCAAGCGCAACAACAACTCGTTGAGGTAATAGCCCGACAGCAGCGCCTCGCCCGTGGGCATGATGTGGCCGCCCACCCATTCAGCCCCCTTCAAGGTGCGAATTTCGTTTTCACCCGAGTAACTCACGTGCAAGGGTTGCAACGGCAACAACACGGGGCGGAAATTAGAACTTGGCTTTTTAGCCCCCTTGGCGACCAAGGCCACCCTGCCATGGTGACGGGTGAAGGTTTCCAAGATCAAACTAGACTCGCTCCAGTCGTAGCGGTGCACCACGAACGCGGGCTCGTCATGGATGCGAGGAATACCCCGCGACGTCGTGAGGGTGCTGGACTTACTCGTAGCCAAAGCTACGCACCCGCGCTGCATCGTCAGCCCAACCGGAGCGCACTTTGACCCACAGCTCTAAAAACACTTTGGCGTCATAGAGTTTTTCGAGCTCGGTACGCGCCTCCATGCCCATGCGCTTTAAGCGCTCACCTTTGTCGCCAATGACCATGGCCTTATGGCCATCGCGCTCGACCACGATGGTGGCGGCAATACGCACCAAGCGTTTGACGCCTTTGGTTTTTCCCTTTTCTTCCTCGAACTTGTCGATGATGACGGTCGAGGTGTAGGGCAACTCGTCGCCAGTCAAGCGAAACAGTTTCTCGCGCACCATTTCGGCAGCCATGAACTTTTCGCTGCGATCGGTCAGTTCGTCGGCGGCGTACATCCACGCTTGTGCCGGTAAATATTTTTCGCAAATCCCCAACAGGCGTTGCACGTCTTTGTCATTCTTGGCAGACATCGGGACGATCTCGGCAAACGGGTGACGGTCTTGCATGGCTTGCAACCACAGCATGATGTCGGCGCGGTTTTTCATGGTGTCGAGTTTGTTCGCAATCAACAGCGTGGGGATGCCTTGTGCCAACAGCGCCAGCACGCGCTCGTCGGCCGGGGTGAAGCTGCCTGCCTCGACCACCAACACCACCAGGTCCACATCACCCACCGCGCCTTGCACGGTTTTGTTGAGTGACTTGTTCAGCGCGTTGCCATGGATGGTTTGAAAGCCTGGCGTGTCGACAAACACAAACTGTGACGCGCCTTGTGTGTGCATGCCTGTGATGCGGTGACGCGTGGTTTGAGCCTTGCGTGAAGTGATGCTGATTTTTTGACCGACCAGGGCGTTGAGTAAGGTTGACTTGCCCACGTTGGGCTTGCCCACAATGGCAATCAGGCCGCAGCGCTGGTCGGCCGGCGCCACCACCGCTTGGCTGGCCACCACACGGTTGCCCTTGCTGGCAGCCAACATGGCGTCGATATCTTGCAAAGATTGGGCTTTGTTGTCGGGTGCTGTCATTGCGACTCTTTGATAAATTCAAGCATGGCTGCTGCGGCGGCTTGCTCTCCTGCACGGCGCGAGCCGCCAATGCCACGCTCGCAGCGGGCCAATTCGGGGACTTCACATTCCACATCAAAGCTTTGTTTGTGTGCGGCACCTAAGGTACCGACCACGCGATAGATGGGGAGTTTGAACTTGCGCGCTTGCAGCCATTCTTGTAATTCGGTTTTGGCGTCTTTGCCAACGGCTTGCATGTCGGGGTTGATTTGCACCTTGGCAAAAATGCGTTGCACCAAAGCGTCGGCTGTGGCGTAGCCCGCGTCGAGGTAAACCGCCCCCAGCACAGCCTCCAGGGCGTCAGCCAAGATGGAGGGGCGATTTTGACCGCCAGAGTTCATCTCGCCCTCGCCTAAGCGCAAGATGCCCGATAGCCCTAACTCCACCGCCAAGTGATGCAACGTGTCTTGTTTGACCAAGTTGGCGCGCACGCGCGACAGGTCACCTTCGGGCAAGGTGTTGAGTTGCTGATAAAGCATGTTGGCCACGGCCAAGTTGAGCACCGAGTCACCTAAAAACTCCAAGCGCTCGTAGTGGTTAACGCTGAAGCTGCGGTGCGTGAGCGCTTGCGCGAGCAGCGCAGGATTTTGAAACGTGTATTCCAAGCGCGCTTGGAGTGTCTCAAGGATTTGCTGCTGAGACAGGGTGGGTCGAGCTTTGCTGGCGCGTGCTGTCATTGAAATGCGCCGATGCGCGAGAGGCTGCCAAAGTTCATCCAAACAAAGAAGGCTTTGCCCACAATGTTTTTCTCTGGCACAAAGCCCCAGTAACGCGAGTCAAGTGAGTTGTCGCGGTTGTCGCCCATCATGAAGTAGTGGCCGGCAGGCACTTTGCAGGTCACACCTTCGACGGTGTAGTGGCAGTTGTCTTTGAAGGCAAAGTCCTCCGCGCCTGGGATGAACGAGGGACGGTCTTTGTCGTTCAACAAGAGGTGGCTGCGCTGGGCGTTCATCTCGGCGGGGGTCGAGCCCAAAGGCAGTTTTTCTTCAAACTGCGTGATGTAGCGCATACTGTCTTGCTCAAAGAAGTCGGCACGCGGGGCTTTGATCACAGGCTGACCGTTGATGGTGAGCTGCTTGTTCAGGTAGGCCACTTCGTCGCCTGGCACGCCAATGACCCGCTTGATGTAGTCCAAGCTAGGCTTAGGTGGGTAACGAAACACCATCACATCGCCGCGCTGCACAGCGTTGCCCTCGGTGAGCTTGGTGTTGATCACGGGCAAGCGCACGCCGTAGTGAAATTTGTTCACCAAAATCAGATCGCCCACATGCAAGGTGGGAATCATCGAACCCGATGGAATTTTGAAGGGCTCAAACAAGAATGAGCGCAACACAAACACCACGGCGATAACGGGGAACAAACCCGCTGTCCAGTCCAGCCACCAAGGCTGCATGTACAGACGCTCTTTGGCCTCGGTCACATTCACATCGGTTTGGGTGATGCCCTGCTGGTTTAACTCTGCCGTGCGCTTGTCGGCTTTGGCCTGCAAGCGATCAGCTGCGGCTTTGCGCTGGGGCAAAAAGTAAATCTTTTCAGCCAACCAGTAAATACCCGTCACAACGGTGGCCAAGAACATGAGTAAGGCAAAGTTGCCTTCAATCATGCCCAAATACCAGCAACCAGCGTAGCCCACAAAGGCTGCCAGTACAAATGCGGTCAACGTAGCCATCAATCCTCCACTTGCAAAATAGCCAAGAAGGCTTCTTGCGGAACTTCCACCGAACCAATTTGTTTCATGCGTTTTTTACCCGCCTTTTGCTTTTCAAGCAGCTTGCGCTTGCGGCTGATGTCGCCACCATAGCATTTTGCCAGCACGTTCTTGCGTAAAGCTTTGATGGTTTCGCGCGCAATGATATTGGCACCAATGGCCGCTTGAATCGCCACGTCATACATCTGGCGGCTGATGATCTCGCGCATTTTGGCCACCACAGCACGCCCACGGTACTGTGACTGTGAGCGGTGCACGATGATGGACAAGGCGTCGACTTTTTCGCCATTGAGCAAGATGTCGACCTTGACCACGTCTGAGGCACGGTACTCTTTGAATTCATAGTCCATCGAGGCGTAGCCACGCGAGACCGATTTGAGCTTGTCAAAGAAGTCGAGCACGATTTCGCCCAAGGGCATTTCGTAGGTCAACATGACTTGACGGCCATGGTAGGCCATGTTCATTTGCAGGCCACGCTTTTGGTTGGCCAGGGTCATCACGGCGCCCACATAGTCTTGCGGCATGTACAAGTGCACGGTCACGATGGGTTCACGAATTTCGTGCAGCTTGCCTTGGTCGGGCATCTTGGATGGGTTTTCGACCATCACCACCTCATCGCCAGGCATGACCACTTGGTACACCACGCTGGGTGCGGTGGTGATGAGGTCTTGGTCAAACTCACGCTCTAAGCGCTCTTGCACGATCTCCATGTGTAGCAGGCCTAGGAAACCGCAGCGAAAACCAAACCCCAACGCTTGCGACACTTCGGGCTCGTATTGGAGCGAGGCATCGTTGAGCTTGAGCTTTTCCAGCGCATCACGCAAGCCGTCGTATTGGTTGGCTTCAGTGGGATACAAACCCGCGAACACTTGGGGCTGAATTTCTTTAAAACCTGGCAAGGCTTGCGCGGCGGGCCCGAGGTTGTTGGGTAACTTCTTCTCCAAGGTGATGGTGTCACCCACCTTGGCCGCTTGCAGTTCTTTGATGCCCGCAATGATGTAGCCCACTTGACCCGCCTCGAGCGACTGACGAGACTCGTTAGCTGGCGTGAACACCCCCAGGTTATCGGCGTTGTAGACGGCCTCTGTGGCCATCATCTTGAACCGCTCGCCTTTGCCCAAGCGGCCATCGACGACACGCACCAGCATCACCACACCGACGTAGCTGTCAAACCAGCTGTCAATGATCATGGCCCTCAGCGGGGCGTCTTTGTTGCCTTGTGGAGGGGGTATTTTGGCCACCACGGCTTCTAAAATTTCATCGATGCCCAAACCTGTTTTGGCAGAGCACGGAATCGCGTCGGTGGCGTCGATGCCAATTACGTCTTCAATTTCTGCTTTCGCATTTTCTGGATCGGCATTGGGCAAATCCATTTTGTTGAGCACGGGCACCACCTCCACGCCAAGGTCGAGCGCGGTGTAACAGTTGGCCACGGTTTGCGCTTCCACACCTTGGCTGGCATCGACCACCAGCAACGCGCCTTCGCACGCAGACAGAGAACGCGACACCTCGTAAGAGAAGTCGACGTGGCCCGGTGTGTCGATCAAATTCAAGTTGTAGATCTGACCGTCTTTGGCTTTGTATTGCAGCGCAGCAGTCTGAGCCTTGATAGTTATCCCACGCTCTTTTTCGATGTCCATCGAGTCGAGAACTTGCGCCTGCATGTCGCGCTCTTCTAGTCCGCCGCAACGCTGGATCAAACGATCGGCAAGCGTCGATTTGCCATGATCGATATGGGCAATGATTGAAAAGTTTCTGATGTTGTTCATCAACGGGAGTAGTTAAGTGATTGAATTCAAAGGGAACAGCGCCATGAAAAAAGGGCGCGTCAAGTGCTGACGCGCCCAGAACCAACAAGCAATGGCAACTGCATAAGTTGTGAGTTCATTGTAGGCAAAAACCCCGAATTGCACAGCAGTCTCAACACGACTAAGGCCTCGTTGCAGGTCCGCAACATGAATCTATCCACAGCTTGTTAACAATTGGAGCAAGGGTTTTGGGGGCAACTTGTGGGTGATCTGTGGAGCACCTGTGGAGTCAGTCCACCCATCCCGTATCGTGGAGTTTTGGGCTTGCGATATATCGCAAAAACGCATTCAGCACCCCGATTCTATACAAAAACGGCTTGAAAAGATCTCATAAGTTAGCAAGCACCAACTTATAAGTATTTTTTTGAACCCGACAAAATAAATCATCAGCCCCGATTCCCGACTATCCCAAAGGGCTTTAACGCGTGGGGCGAATCACGGTGTATTGAGCCCAATCGCCACGGCGAATTAACAAACTCACTGGCTTGCTGCGATCGAGTTTGGCGGTCAAGGCCTCAAGAGCTGGCACAGTGGGCGTTTCAATGTTGGCCAACGCCAAAATCACGTCGCCTTCTTGCAAGCCTGCGCGCGCAGCTGGCTCTGCCACGGCATCCACGCGCACCCCACCGCGTAACTTGAGTTCTTTCTTTTGGGCCTCCGTCAGCTCGCTCACCGTCAGACCCAGCACTTTGAGGACGGCACCTTCTAAGGGCTTGTCGGGCACAGCGGCTTTTTTGATGGGTTTGTCGGCCTCAAATTCACCCACGGTGACCTGCATGTCTTTCATGCTGCCCCGTCGCCACACTTGGAGGGCGCTACGCGTGCCTGGCTTGGTGTTGCCCACCATGCGCGGCAAGTCGCTGGACTTGTCGATGGTTTTGCCTTCGAATTTCAAGATGATGTCGCCTGGCTCTAGCCCCGCTTTTTCAGCCGGAGAGCCTGGCTCCACGCCGCGCACGAGCGCACCTTGCGCTTTGGATAAACCCAAAGACTCAGCGACCTCTTTACTCACCTGGTCAATCTGCACGCCTAAGCGGCCGCGCTGGACTTTGCCAGTGGCTCGAAGTTGTTCACTCACACGCACCGCTTCGTCAATGGGGATGGCAAACGAGATGCCCATGAACCCACCAGAACGCGAGTAGATTTGACTGTTGATGCCCACCACCTCGCCACGCATATTGATCAGTGGCCCTCCAGAGTTGCCTGGGTTAATGGCCACATCGGTTTGGATGAATGGCAAATAATCGCCAGTGTCGCGCTGCTTGGCACTCACGATGCCAGCGGTGACGGTGTTGTCTAGCCCAAAAGGCGAACCAATGGCCATGACCCACTCGCCGACTTTGAGGCGATTGACTTCGCCAATCTTGACGGCGGGCAAGCCTGTGGCTTCAATTTTCACCACAGCCACATCTGTGCGCTTATCAAGCCCCACGAGACGGGCTTTGAACTCGCGTTTGTCGGGCAAGGTCACCAACACTTGGTCCGCACCATCGACCACATGGGCATTCGTCATCACAAAACCATCGGCTGACAAAATAAAGCCAGAGCCCACCCCTCTGGGTTGCTCCTCCGGCTGCCCACGCCGTTGCTGACGTGGTGCATTGGGCGAGGGCATGGGCACGCCAAAAAAGCGCCGAAAGAACTCTTGCATCTCGGCATCAGGTTCGCTGCTTTGTGCGTCACGCGGACTTGTTTTTTCTAGGGTGCGAATGTTCACCACAGACGGTCCGACTTGCTCCACCAACTCCGTGAAGTCAGGCAGCCCCTTCACAACCTGAGCCGAGGCGGGTTGCACCCAGGCGACCGATAGACCCGTCACCCATAGCGAAGCGCAGAGCAAGCCCACCGAGATCGAGTGGTTGCCTAAAAATCGACGTGACATAGTTCTCCTTCAATACAGATCGTTGCGCTGGTAAGCAGCGCGTCGTACATCTTGCCAACGGTGGCTTGAGGCCTGGCTGTCCAACCACAACCAAACCGACTTGGCACGCAGTGTGTCAGATGCGGGCTGCCATCGCAAAAGCAAGGCTTTTTGCGCATCCCAGGCCACGCGCACCTCCCCCGTGGCTTCATTCAGACCCGCAACAGGGCCGTGCAAGCGCCAGACTTGCCCGTCCCATGTGAGCACACCCGACAGCCGCCCTGCTAACCACCCCCAAATAGCGCCCCACAGCGCAGCGACTAAGGCGGCATACCAAGCCGCGCTGAGGCCTTGATTAGACACCCACACCCCCAACACGACCGTCGTGAGCATGACCCATAAACCCCATACCCAGCGCTGAAAAGCACAACGCCCCACCGGGTAAGCAACCGATGGGGCGTTGTCCATGTCTAGAAACCTCAGATGCGCTTGAAGACCAAAGCGCCGTTGGTGCCGCCAAATCCAAAGTTGTTTTTGAGGGCGACATCGATCTTCATGTCACGCGCGGTGTTGGCGCAGTAATCCAAGTCGCACTCGGGATCGGGGTTGGCCAGGTTGATGGTAGGCGGGCTCTTTTGTTGGTGGATAGCCAGCACGGTGAACACGCTCTCAATGCCACCTGCCCCCCCCAACAAGTGTCCCGTCATCGACTTGGTGGAGTTGACCACGGTCTTTTTGGCATGGTCGCCCAAGGCCGCTTTGATGGCGTTGGTTTCATTCACATCCCCCAAAGGGGTGGAGGTGCCGTGCGCATTCAAATAGTCCACTTGATCGGCATTCACACCCGCATTGCGCAGCGCGCTGAGCATGGCGCGACGAGGGCCGTCCATATTGGGTGCGGTCATGTGGCCGGCATCAGCACTCAAGCCGTAACCGCCCAATTCGGCATAAATTTTGGCGCCGCGTTTTTTGGCGTGCTCATACTCTTCAAGCACCAACACACCCGCGCCTTCACCCAAGACAAAACCATCACGATCACGGTCCCAAGGACGCGACGCTGCAGTGGGGTCGTCGTTGCGGGTTGACAAAGCGCGCATAGACGCAAAGCCGCCCACGCCCAAGGGGGAAATACACCCTTCAGAACCACCAGCAATCATCACGTCGGCATCGCCGTACTCAATGTGACGACCGGCCTCGCCGATGCTGTGCAGGCCAGTGGTGCAGGCTGTGACCACGGCAAAGTTTGGGCCTTTGAAGCCGTAACGCATTGACACGTGACCAGAAATCATGTTGATGATGGACGCTGGCACAAAGAAGGGCGAAATACGGCGAGGCCCCTTGGCCAACATTTCGTCGTGCATGCTTTCAATCAGCGGCAAACCGCCAATGCCAGAACCAATCACGACGCCAATGCGCGTCGCTTCTTCTTCACTCAGGGCTTCGCCAGTGGCTAAGCCTGAGTCTTGAACCGCTTGAACAGCTGCCGCAATGCCGTAGTGAATGAACTTGTCCATGGCACGCGCCTCTTTCGGCGCGATATAACTGTCAAGGTCTAAATCTTTCACTTCACCAGCGAAGTGGCAATTGATCCCCGACGCGTCGAAACGCGTGATGTTGGCGATGCCAGATTTGCCAGCTAAAAGATTGGCCCAAGCGTCAGCCACCGTATTGCCCACGGGACTGATACAACCTAGGCCGGTCACGACGACGCGACGACGGCTCATGCGGTGTTTCCTAGTGGTTAGGCTTTTTTGTGGGCCAACGCGTAATCAATCGCGTTTTGCACGGTGTTGATTTTTTCAGCATCTTCGTCAGGAATCTCAATTCCAAACTCGTCTTCCAATGCCATCACCAATTCCACTGTGTCCAAGGAGTCGGCACCTAAATCAGCCACAAAGGCTTTTTCGTTGGTCACTTGTGACTCTTCAACGCCGAGTTGTTCAGCAATGATTTTTTTGACACGTGTTTCGAT
This sequence comes from Limnohabitans sp., assembly GCA_046052785.1. Classification (GTDB taxonomy): domain Bacteria; phylum Pseudomonadota; class Gammaproteobacteria; order Burkholderiales; family Burkholderiaceae_C; genus Limnohabitans. The sequence goes on from JAVLFR010000048.1 coordinate 10,840, forward strand.
ATCGCTCATGGATTCCCTCTAAGGGTTGTGAATAAGACCGCTATTTTAACCGGACGGACTGACCGTATGAATTCTGTATGTGTTCTTTTGATTGGCAGGCTTTAGGCCATGAACATGCCGCCGTTGACATGCAACTCTTGGCCTGTCACATAACTGGCGTGTGCACCTGCCAAATAGGCCACGGCATGCGCAATATCCGCTGGCTTGCCAAGGTGCCCCAAGGGAATTTGACCCAACAAGGCCTTTTGTTGTTCCTCGGGCAATGACGCCGTCATATCGGTTTCAATGAATCCAGGGGCCACACAGTTGACCGTGATGCCTCGACTGCCCAACTCACGGGCCAAGGCGCGCGTCATGCCCGCCACGCCCGCCTTGGCGGCTGCGTAATTGGCTTGGCCCGCATTGCCCGAAGCGCCCACCACACTGGTGATGCTGATGATGCGGCCATAGCGCTGCTTCATCATGGGGCGAATCACTGCACGCGAGACGCGAAACACGGCTTTGAGGTTGGTGTCGAGCACGGCGTCCCAATCGTCGTCCTTCATGCGCATGGCCAAGGTGTCTCGGGTGATGCCCGCGTTATTCACCAACACATGCAAAGCGCCATGGTCTTTGGTGATTTGCTCAATCAAGGCCTCCACCGCAGCGCCTTCGTTGACATTGAGTTGAGCCCCATGGCAGCCAGCATGGGCTGACAAAGCTTGGGTGATTTTGGCGGCGCCGTCGTCCGAGGTGGCCGTGCCGATCACCAAATAGCCTTGTTGCGCTAACTCTTGGGCAATGGCGGCGCCGATGCCGCGCGAAGCGCCCGTCACCAAGGCGATGTGTTGTTTGTCTTTGCTCATAGTTCTCTCTGTTGATTAGGACAAGGCCGCTTTGACGTCAGCCAAGCTGGCTGGGTCAAACAATGGCAAGCCTGTGAGTTCGGCATCGATGCGCTTGACCATGCCAGCCAGGACTTTGCCCGGGCCGCACTCCACCAAAGTGCTCACGCTACGCGTCTTGATGGCAGCCACGCATTCCACCCAGCGCACGGGGCCAAAGGCTTGTCGATACAAGGCGTCGCGTATGCGTTGCGCATCGGTTTCGACCAACACGTCGATGTTATTAATCACTGGAATTTGTGGCGTGGCAAAGCCAGTCGCCGCCAATTTTTCCTTCAACCGCTCCGCTGCTGGCTTCATCAAGCTCGAGTGAAAAGGTGCCGACACAGGCAAAGGCAAGGCGCGTTTGGCCCCATTGGCTTTGAGCACTTCACAGGCTTTTTCGACGGCTGCTTTGCTGCCAGCAATCACGGTTTGACCCGGGTCGTTGAAATTCACCGCCTCCACCACCTCGGCAGAACCGGCACCAAACGTGGCTTGTGCTTCAGCACAACCCGCCATCACTTGGTCTGCCGTCATGCCCAAAATAGCCGCCATCGCGCCGGTGCCCACGGGCACCGCGTCTTGCATGGCTTGGGCACGAAAGCGCACCAGCGGCGCAGCTTGGGCCAGCGTCAACACGCCAGCCGCCACCAAAGCTGAATACTCGCCCAAGGAGTGACCCGCCACCACCGAGGGCACAGCGCCGCCTTCTGACAACCAAGCGCGATAAGCCGCCACGGCAGACACCAACATCACGGGCTGTGTGTTGGTGGTCAAGCCCAAAGCTTCT
>JAVLFR010000049.1:0-14583 GCA_046052785.1 Limnohabitans sp.
AGATGTGTATAAGAGACCGGGCCAAGGCGGCAGCGCCGACGGCCGCGCGCCCCGCCCCAACGGCCATGTGAGTCGTGACCGTGTGGGCGATCGTCCAGCGCGCGACGGCAACCGCCAACCTGGCTCAGGTCAGGGCCCACGCCCACCCCGTCAATTTGACAACCGCGGCCCCCGCAACGATGCGCCACGGCCACCTCGTGACTTTGATGCACCGCGTACCCCACGCCGTGATGACGATGACTTTCAGCCGCGAGCCAACGCGCACTTGGGCACGCAAAGCGGCGTGAATGCCTTTGGCCACAAAACACAAGGGGGCGGTCAGCGCCAACCCGATCCCACACGCACCAGCGTGGACCTCATGACCGAACGCAAACGCGGCGGTGGCGGCGGGGGTGGTTATGGCCGCCGTTCAGGCGGTGGCGGTGGCGGCAACCGCTCAGGTGGGGGTGGCAGGTCAGGTGGCGGCGGTTACGGCCGCTGAAGCTCAAAGATCGAGCATCAATACCGCAGTTTGGCTGCGTGAGCAGCAAGGCGTGAATTGATCGTTGGCGTCTTGTTCTTCACCGCTCAAATACATGTCGCGGTGATCAGGCACCCCACCCACCACACGGGTCAAGCAAGTACCGCAAATGCCCTGACCACAAGACATGGGGACATCAATACCTGCAGCTTCCAAGACTTGCAGTGCCGTTTGATCGGGCCCGACCGTCAGTCGTAGCCCAGATTTGACTAATGCCAGCGTGAACACCCCGTCGCTGCCCACGGGCGTGTCGATGCCTGCATTTAAGTTGTTGCTCATGCTGTGATTCCTGAGTTTTCTTGGGCCAATAGGCGTGCAATCACACGGCGGGACTGCACGCCCCCTGCATCAATATTGAGCATCAATAAATTGCGCTCTGGGTATTTGCTCAAATTGCGTTGCTGCGACTCGAGTATCTCTAAATCTTCGGCAAAGATCTTGCCCTGGCCTTCGCGAATGGAGGCCGTCAGCTCTGCATTTTGGGGCTGAAATTTTCGCGCCATGCCCCAAAAATAAAGAATCGACGTCTCTGTCTCGGGCGTGATGAAATCCACCACCACGCTGTAGGCCTTGGTGTGGTCAGGCGCGTGATAACCGCCTTTGCCTGCATGCGCGACACCCACTTCAATCATCACGTGGCTCGGTGGCGTGAAGTGACAAATCTGCCAACGGTCCACGGGCACATCGTCTGCCAAGTGGTTGCCACGCAGCGCCATTTGCCAAAACGGCGGTGCAGAAATATTTTCCATAAATCGGCTGGTGATGACGTGATCGCCCTCCACCTTGGTGGTGCAAGGCACTTCATCAATTTCTTTTTGCCCAATGCTGCTCGCATGCACATAGGTTTCGTGCGTCAAATCCATCAGGTTATCGATCATCAGCTGGTAGTTGCACTTGATGTGATACAGCCCCCCACCATAGGCCCATGCGGGGTTGTCAAAAAACTCAAACACAGGCATGGTGGCTTCGTCAGCCAAGGTCACATCACCTGGCCACACCCAAATAAAACCATAACGCTCCACCACCGCAAAGCTGCGAATGGCAGGAAACCCCCGCACGCGCTGACCTGGCATGGCCACGGTTTTACCGTCACACCCCATTTCTAAGCCGTGGTAGCCGCACACCAACTTGCCGTTGCACACCTTGCCCAAGGACAAGGGAGCGCCACGGTGTGGACAAAAGTCTTCGAGGGCCGACACCTTGCCACCATCGCCTCGGAAGAACACCATGGACTCGCCGCAGATGGTGCGGCCCAAAGGCTTGTCTTGCACATCGGCCGAGGTGGCGGCCACATACCACGTGTTTCGCAAAAACATAGGTTAATTCTTTCTTGATGCTCACTCGATGCGGGCCACGCCCAACAGCTGATCCAGCAATTCGGGTTCATCCAAAAGCGCTTGTGCGCTACCGCTATGCACCACCGTGCCGTGGTCTAACACGACGGCTTGGTGGCTGATTTTCAAAATGGCTTGCGGGTGCTGCTCAACGATGATGGCGCTCAAGCCTTCTTCACGCGTAATGCGCGAGATGGTAAGCAACAACTCTTCCACAATGATGGGGGCCAAACCCTCCAATGGTTCATCGAGCAACAGCAAACGCGGATTCAACACCAAGGCCCGTCCCACGGCCAACATTTGTTGTTCTCCGCCGGAAAGCTGTGTTCCCAAGTTGTTTTGACGCTCGGCCAAGCGAGGGAACAACTCAAACACGCGCTCAGGTGTCCAAGGGCGAGACGCGCTGTATTTGGCTGGACGCGCCACGGCGGTGAGATTTTCGTGCACCGTCAGTGATTTAAAAATATTGCGCTCTTGGGGTACCCATCCCACGCCCGCGGCGGCGCGTTCGTGAGGCGCCATGCGCGCCAATGGCACACCCGCCAACCAGATGTTGCCTCCGTGCAGCGTGGTCACGCCCACCAAGGTGTCCATCAAGGTAGTTTTTCCAGTGCCGTTACGTCCCAACAAGGCCAAGGTTTCGCCCTCGTTGACTGTGAGTGAAATGTCATGCAACACCACGGCTTCGTCATAGCCTGCCGTCAAACCGTCGATGCGCAATAGTTCGGTCATGTTAGTCATGGTGGGTCCCCAAATAGACGGCCTTGACTTGCGGGTCATGCGCAATTTCTTGCGGCGTACCCTCCGTCAGAACCGCCCCATTGACCAACACAGTGATGCGATCGGCAAAGTTAAACACCACATCCATGTCGTGCTCAATCAGCACGATAGACACATCGCTGGGCAGCGCCGCCACCGTTTGCAGCAACTCATCGCGCTCGCCAGCGGGCACGCCCGCCACGGGCTCGTCCAATAACAACACGCGCGGCTCGCAGGCCAAGGCAATCGCCATTTCTAACAAACGACGCTTGCCATAAGCCAAATGCCCCGTCAGTTGATGCATCACATCGGTGAGATGAAACTGCACCAGCAATTGCTCAGCGCGCTCGGTGATGAGCGCCTGATAGCCCAACGGTTGCCACCAACGTGCGCCCTCGCCGCGATGCTGGGTGACCACCATCGCCAAAGTTTCCAAAGGGGTCAGGGAATTAAACAATTGGTTGATCTGAAACGTACGCACCATGCCGCGCGCCACGCGCTGGTGCGGGGCGAGTCGCGAAATGTCTTCACCCTGCAACACGATGCGGCCTTCGGTGGCTGGCAAGACGCCCGTCATCAAGTTAATGAGCGTGGTTTTGCCAGCCCCATTGGGGCCAATCAGAGCGTGACGCGCACCATGCGCGATGTTGAGGTTGACATGATCGGTCGCAGTGATGCCCCCAAAGCGCTTGACCAATCCATGGGTTTGCAAAGCGAAATCTACACTCACGGTGCCTCCTCTTTGCGAGCGGGCGCAGACCACCAAGTCCACGGACGAATTAATCGTTCACGCCCCACCAACACCAACACCACCAAAAACAAACCCATCCAAAACGTCCAGTATTGCGGGGTGATGTTGGCAATCACGTCATACATCAGCTTGAACGCCACCGCCCCAGCAATGCCTCCATACAACCAACCCACGCCACCGATGGCCAACATCAGCATCACATCGGCAGAGCGGTCCATGGCAAACACATCCAGTGAAGCAAAGCCAGTGGTCTGCGCCATCAAAGCACCCGCCGCACCCGCCATGCCCGCGGCCACGGTGTAGACCACCGCCAAACGAGCAGTCACGGGAATGCCGATGGCCATGGCACGCAAGCGGTTGTCGCGCACAGCTTTGAGCGTGGCGCCCAAAGGGGCATTCACCAAGCGCCGTGCCAGCACAAACAGCACCAAGAGCACAGACAAGGAGTACCACGCGGAGGTTTGACCCATCAGATCAAACTCAAACTGGCCCAGCAGCGGCCCCATCATGACGCCTTGCAAACCATCCGCACCACCCGTCAAGTCACTGAACTTGTTCGCCAACTCGAGCAAGATGAGCGCAGTCCCCAAGGTCACCATCAAGCGTGTCAAATCGCTGCCGCGCATGATGGTCCAAGCGCACATTGCGCCCAATACAGTCGACGCAACCATGCCCACCATCAAGCCCAACAAAGGGTCGGGATGGATGTGCTTGGCAAACAACGCGGCCGAGTAAGCGCCAAAACCTAGAAACGCCGCATGCCCCAACGACACAATACCGGTGTAACCCAGCACCAAGTCCAGCGACACGGCAAACAAAGCCACAATCGCTATCTCGTTGATGATGAGCGCGTGCTGTGACAAAACCCAAGGCGCGGCAAAGGCGAGCACCCAAAAGACCAGCTCTAACGGATGCCAACGCGCCGAACGCAGCAAAGAGGCGTGTGCGCTCATGACTTACCACCTTGTCGCACAAAAAGGCCTTGCGGACGCCAAATCAAGATCGCGATCATTAACACGTACACAATGAAGGCGCCCAATTTTGGGATGTAGTACTTGCCCGCCACATCGGCAATCCCCAATAGCAAAGCGGCCAGCAACGGCCCCGTGATGGAAGTGGTGCCACCCACTGCCACGACGATCAAAAAGTACACCATGAATTTCAAGGGAAACGTGGGGTCCAACCCCAACACTTCGGCGCCCAACGCGCCGCCCAAGCCCGCCAAGCCAGACCCCACCGCGAAGGTCGCCGCAAACACCACGTTGACATTGATCCCCAAACCCGAGGCGACCCTTGCATCGTCCACACTGGCGCGCAAGCGGCTGCCAAAACGCGTGGCCGACAGCACATATTGCAGCCCAACCGTCAAGACCGCGCAGACCACAATGATGAACAAACGGTAATGCCCCATGCCCAACACAAAGGGTGTGTCGGCAAATAATTCGGTGCGCCCGCGCAACCAATCAGGCAATTGCATGATTTGCTGTTGAGAGCCCATCCAATAATCAGCCGAGGCCACAGCCATGAAGGCCAAACCAATCGAAAACAACACCTGATCCAAATGCGGTTTTTTGTACAAAGGGCGATACAGCAAGCGCTCTAACAAAACGCCCATCAGGGCCGAGGCCAAAAAGGCCAAGGGCAAACACACCAAAAACGGCACACCGTGGCGCTGCATCAGCACCACGGTGACGTAGCCGCCCAGCATGGCAAAAGCACCATGCGCGAGGTTGATGAAGTTCATCAACCCCATGGTCACGCATAAGCCAACTGCCAAAATGAACAGCAGCATGCCGTAGGCGACCCCATCAAACAACAGCGTGAGCATTACTTGTTCTTGCCCGGGTCTTTGACGTCCTTGATGGTGTCGAACTCTTGGTTAAACAGCTGTCCACCCACTTTTTCTACTTTGCGGATATAGATGTTGTGAACCACGTCACGGGTTTGCGCGTCGATGAACATGGGGCCACGGGGGCTTTCAAACAACTGGCCCTTCATGGCGTTGAGCAAGACCTCGCCACTGCCGCCTTTGGTGGTTTTAGCCGCCTCATAAATCACGCGCATGCCGTCATAGCCGCCAACCGCCATGAAGTTGGGACGCAGGCCCGCGTTGGCCTTTTCAAAGGCTGCCACAAACTTTTTATTCAAGGGCGAATTATGTGAAGCCGAGTAATGGTGAGAAGTCACCACCCCATTGGCCACATCACCCATGCTGTTCAAGATGTCGTCATCGGTGATGTCACCTGTGCCAATCAACTTGATGCCGGCCTTGTCCATGCCACGCTCTGCAAACTGCTTCATCAACGCAGCGCCGGCCCCCGAAGGCACGAAGACAAACACCGCATCGGGCTTGAGGTCACGGACTTTTTGCAAGAAAGGGGCAAAGTCAGGGTTGCGCATTGGTACGCGCAAGGTGTCCAACACCTCGCCGCCATTGAACAACAGGCGATCTTTGAAAAACTTTTCAGCGTCAATGCCTGGGCCATAGTCCGACACCAAGGTCACTACTTTTTTGATGCCATTGTTTGGCACCCAATCGGCCATGGCGACCGCCGCTTGCGGCAGCGTGAAGCTGGTTCGCACAATGAAAGGGGAGGCTTGCGTGATGCTCGAAGTCGCAGCAGCCATCACCACCATGGGCGTTTTGGATTGCGTCGCCAAAGGCGCGGTGGCCATTGCCAGCGGCGTTAATCCAAAGCCAGCCAACACATTGACCTTCTCATTCACCACCAGTTCTTGGGCGATCCGCTTGGTCACGTCAGGTGCGCTGGTGTCATCTTTGATGATCAACTCAACTTTTTTACCCCCCACCGTGTCGCCATTTTGAGCGATGTACAAGCGCGCAGCGGCTTCAATTTGTTTACCCGTCGAGGCAAAGGGGCCCGTCATTGGCAAGATCAAGCCGATCTTGAATTTTTCTTGGGCCGCGGCGGTGCCCATATAACTTGCCAACACACCCACGGTCAGGGCGCTTAAGAAAAAACGTTTTTGCATGAACTGTCTCCTTTGAAATAATCGTTGTCAAAAATTGGGGCTAATCAAATGTGCCCCCCGCAATTGAAGCGGGCTTTGGCCCGCTTCTCGTAAATTTCTCTGGGCCAAACGAGAGTGCTCGCGCATCAAGGCCTCGGCCCTTGCACCCTCACGCTGCCCAATCGCTGCTATGACTTGCCGGTGCTGGTCTTGGGCCACGATCAGCATGTCGCGCGCCTGAGGCGAGTTGGCTTGCACGCCGACAAAACCAGAAGGTGACGCAAAAGGCAAGCTGGCCACACGGTCCAACTCGCGCTGAATCACAGGCGAAGCAGCCAAGGCGCCCAGCAAAGCATGGAACTGCGCATTCAAATCGACATAGCGAGAAAAGGCGGCTTCGTGCAACACTGGGTCGTGCAGCACCAAGTCGATGGCGTCCAAACATTGATGGGCCTGAAGCAGCACCTCGCTGGGGGCCCCGCGCTCCGCGGCCAAACGCACCGCCAAGCCCTCTACAGTGCCCCTCAACTCGATGGCATCGGCCACATCCGCTTGTGAGAACTTACGCACCGCAAAGCCACCACTGGGCATTTGCTCTAGCAAGCCCTCTTGCTCCAGTCGGATCAAGGCGGCACGGATGGGGGTGCGCGACACACCCAGTTTTTCCACCCATGCCAATTCGGTGATACGCGACCCGGCCTGTAACTCACCCGCCAGAATCATCTCGCGCAGCTTGACTTGGACCTTCACCGCTTGCGACCCACCTTCTTCAGGCGGCTCTGCATTTAAAGCTTGAGTGGGCATCGCAAAATCGGTTCTCATCGATGAAATTGTATACATTGATCTTTGATTTTGATCAATAAATAGGCATTTAAAGGGTTTTTACTAACTTTATGTATCCAACCAACGCAACATGATGTCTGCCACCGCCTGGGGTTGCTCCATGGGGGCCATGTGACCGGCCTCTTCAATCACCGCCAAAGTTGCGTGTGGTGCGAGCCGATGCATGGACTCATGTTGCGCAGGGGGCGACCAAGAATCTTGTCGTCCGCACATGATCAATGTTGGCACCCGAAGAGAAGACATAACATCACTGCCATCGGGCCTGTGAATCAGGGCATGGAGTTGATGGGCAAAAACCGTGGCGTCTTTGCGATCAAACATGGCCAAGATGCGCGCAATCAAGTCAGTATCAGCCAAGCGTTGCGGATGAACCATGCCTTGCACCCATTCATGGGCCATGGCACGCACACCCTGCTGTTGCGCCACGTGCAGCAGTTCCATGCGTTTTTGAACCTCTTGCTCCCCCTCCAAACCTGGCAATTTGGGCAAATAACCTGTGTCCAAAAGGGCCGCGCCTGCCACACGCTCAGGCGCGATACGTAACACCTCCAGTGCCACACGTCCACCCATGGAATGCCCTGCGATATAAAAGTTTGGAGGGGCGTTATACAGCAGCTGAACGGCCATTTGCGACAAGGAGTTGGCGTGGCCGTGATCCACGACTGTGCACAGGTGCGAAGCTGTGAGCTGGGGCAAAAGTGGCTCCCACACCGCATGATCACACATTAATCCGGGCACCAGCAAAAGAGGCAAGGTCTGCATTCGTATCACTTCATGAAGCGCGTGAGGACTTTCTCACGCAAGGTTTGTAACGCACGAGCCTGAAACTCAGTGGCAAGTGAGCGACAGGGGGACATGATGAAGACCCCGACAATGGGCGCTTCAGAAACGGCACCTATGACAGACAGCATGCACCCTTCTTTTGATACAGATGTCCTGATCATCGGCGGCGGCCCCGTTGGGCTTGGGTTGGCCATTGAGTTAGGCCAACGCGGTATTCGCTGCACCATGAGCGAACGTTACGTTCAGCCCCAACCGATTCCCAAGGGACAAAACCTGACGCAGCGCACGATGGAGCACTTTCATTTTTGGGGGGCGGAACCCGAGTTGCGTGCGGCACGCACCATTCCCCCTGAATACGGCATTGGTGGGTTGACTGCTTATGGCACCCTGCTGAGTCAGCATCACTACGACTGGTTACAGCGCGAACTGGTCAAGCCCTATTACTTCAAAGACAACGAACGCCTGCCTCAGTACGAAACCGAAAAAGTACTGCGCCAACGCGCCGCATTGCTGCCCCAGGTGGACGCCCTGTATGGCTGGGACGCAGAGACCATCCGCCAAGATGATGAAGGCGTAGCCGTGACGCTGCGGGAACGCAGCAGCCAACAAATCCGCCACATTCGGGCGCGGTACGTGGTCGGTTGCGACGGCAGCCGCTCGAAAACGCGAGAACAGTCAGGCATCACTCAAACCCTGTCCGACCACGACCGTTGCATGGTGCTGCTGGTTTTCAAATCACAAGCGCTGCACACCCTGCTGGCCCGTTACCCAGGCAAATCCTTCTACAACGTGCTGCACCCCGAGCTCAAAGGGTATTGGAAATTTTTTGGTCGCGTGGACCTCGGCAACACTTGGTTTTTCCATGCCCCTGTGCCCCTTGGCACCACCGCCGACAACTTTGATTTCAAAGCCTACCTGCACGAATCCGTCGGTGCTGAATTTGAAATTGAGTTCCAACACATTGGCTTTTGGGACTTGCGATTCGCCTTGGCCGACCACTACCGCGCAGGCAGGGTGTTCATTGCGGGCGATGCCGCCCACAGCCATCCACCTTATGGCGGCTACGGTGTGAACTCGGGATTTGAAGATGCTCGCAACCTGGGCTGGAAATTGGCAGCTGTCTTACAAGGCTGGGGAGATGAGCCGCTTCTCAACTCCTACGACGCCGAACGACGCCCCGTGTTTGCCTCCACCATCAACGACTTCATTGCCAAGTCGATTGAAACGGACAAAGACTTTTTAGAAAAATTTGATCCCCAGCAAGACCGCGTCGCCTTTGACCAGGCTTGGGCACAGAGGTCGCAAGGCGCGGTGGGTGAGGTGCATGCGTTTGAACCCCACTACGAGGGCTCGCCCGTCGTGTGGCATAACTCAGCAGGCTCGCGCACATGCAGCGCCAAAGGGGCGCATATTTACAAAGCTCGCGCGGGTCATCATTTAGCGCCTGCCCGCTTGTCCAACGGGAAAAATGTGTTTGACATGTTGGGCGCGGAATTCAGCCTGCTGGCCTTGGGCAGCGCACCCCACGACACGCAAGTGTGGGTCGAGGCAGCCGCCGCTGCGGGCGTGCCATTGACCGTGTTGCATGAGCCCGCAGGGCATGAAGCCGATCGCTATGAGGCGCGCTGGGTGTTGGTACGCCCTGACCAGTTTGTGGCTTGGGTGAGCGACGAGGCCAGCATTGACCCCACGCTGGCCCAAGCACTTTTCAAGCGCTTGCGGGGCCACAGCAGCACTGAAGCCAAGACGGCCCAGCAGCTCAATCTGCCGTGATTTGCTTGGTGCGGATCACCGTTTCCCAGCGGGGATAGTCTTTGGCCACGATGGCGGCCAACTCTGCAGGGCTCGAAGCCGAGGCATCCATGCCCGCTTTACCCAAAATGTCTTTGACCTCGGCTTGGCGCAAGATAGCCGACATTTCGGTGTTCAAACGCGTCACCACGGCCGAAGGTGTTTTGCTGGGCACAAAAAAAGCGTACCAAAGATCCACATCAATGCGCTTGACACCCAGCTCTTCAAAAGTCGCCACGTCGGGTGCCACAGGATGGCGTTTATTGCTGCCCAGCGCTAGGGCATTCAAGCGACCACTCTTCACAAAACCTTGCGCAATGTGCACAGGCAAAAAGCCCACATTCAGCTCACCGCTCAACAAGTCTTGGGTATAGCCGGCAGTACCACGGTAAGGCACATGCAGCATGAAGGTGTTGGACTCCAACTTGAACAACTCCATCGCCATGTGATGCGGCGTGCCCACGCCAGGCGAGCCAAAGCTGATGCTGCCAGGTTTGGCCTTCGCCTCTTTGATCAAATCAGCCAAGGACTTGATTCCAGTTTTGGGATGCGCCACGAGCATCAGCGAGCCATAAGCTGCCATGGACACAGAGGAAAAATCTTTCACAGGATCAAAGCTCACACTCTTGTACAACTGCGAAGCGATCAACATGGTGTTGGCTCCCATCAACAAGGTGTAGCCATCCGGATTGGATTTCGCCACCGCATCGGCCCCAATATTGCCGCTGGCCCCCGGCTGGTTTTGCACCACCACAGGCTGGCCCAGTCGCTCGCTCAAACGCGGCGCCACCACGCGGGCAATGGTGTCCATGCCCGTGCCAGGGGTAAACGGCACGATGATTTTGAGGGTTTGATTGGGGTAGGTGTTTTGTGCCTGAGCCCCCAGACTCAAGAGCGCAAGCATGGCCAGCGCGAGGGTGGGCATTTGTCGACGGTCAAACCAATTCATGAAACAGTCTCCTTAAATAATCAAACTCAAGCGGCCTTAGACGCTGGGGGTATTTTGAACAAACGCTCTGCGTTGTCTTGAAAGAAGGCTTGGCGCACTTGCGGCGCCATGTCCAAGCCCTCCAAAATACCGACTTCGTGTGGGGCATATTGGTAGGGATAGTCCATGGCGTAGAGCACGCGATCGGGGCCCATAAAGTCTTGGGTGAATTTCAATGCCGCGCCCCAAGCCACACCACTGTTGGTGATGTGGAAGTTTTCACGCAGATAGTCGCTGGGTTTGCGCTTGATGGGCTGCACGCTGGGGTAACGCTGGGACTTCACAGTGGCCGCGTGCATGTAGTCCAAACGGTAAGCCCAAAAAGGCAAGGCTTCACCCATGTGGCCCAAGATCACTTGCAAGCGCGGAAAGCGGTCAAACACCCCTGAGGTGATCAAGCGCAAAGCATGCAAGCCCGTCTCGACGCCAAAGCCATAAATGGCGCCATCCAAACCCGCTTCAATGAAGTGCTGAATCATGCTCGCGGGCATGGCATTGGGATGCAAATAGATGGGCGTGTCCATCGCCTCGGCAGCTTCAAAAATAGGCCAAAACTTGGGGTCAGACAAATACTCGCCTTGGGTGTGTGAGTTGATCACCACCGCATGCATGTTCAATTGGTTCACGCCACGTTGAATTTCTTTGGCAGCGGCACTCGGGTCTTGCGGGGCCACGGCGATCATGCCGACCAAGCGGTCGGGGTGGCGCCGCATCGCATCGGCCAAGATGTCGTTGGCCACAGGGGCAAACGCCACCGCCGTGTCTTTGTCCATGATTTGCACGCCCGGTGACGTCAGGCCGATGACCTGAACATCCACGCCCGCCTCGTCCATGTGCTGCAAGCGCAGCGCGTCCAAATCGGTCAGACACCGCATGATGTGGGTCGCCCGCTCACTGGGGCTGCTCATGTAAAAACCCATCAGGTGTTTAAAGCCCACATCCACATCGTCTTTGGCCAAGATGCGTTTGTAGATGTCTAACATTTCGGGAGGGGAAAACGCCTCTTCGGTGGCGATGCGTCGATAGGGTCGCGCCGGCAAAGACGACGTAATAGAGCTCATGAACTTCCTTAGATTATTGGCACTCAGGCACAGGGGTTGGCAACGCCCTGTTCTCATAAAAGGCCTGTAAATTTTGAAGGGTCAATGCTGCCATGGCCTGACGTGTTTCGACTGTCGCGCTGGCGATATGCGGCGTGAGCACCACATTGGGCAAGCGACGCAACTCGGGATCCACGATGGGCTCATCCCAAAACACATCCAAGGCCGCGCCGGCAATCAACTTGTCTTTGAGCATTTGCACCAACACGGGTTGGTCCAGCACCGAACCTCGCGCAATGTTGATCAGGTAGCCCTTGCGCCCCAAGGCTTGCAGCACCGCTGCATCAATCAAATTTTGGGTCCCCTCTCCTCCAGGGACTGCCACGACGAGGTAATCCACGTTGCTCGCCAAAGCCACCGCGGTCTTGTAATAGTCATAGGGCAAGTCGGGCTGAGGTGCGCGCCCGTTGTAGGCGATGCGCATGTCGAATGCAGCCGCGCGTTTGGCAATGGCACGACCGATACGCCCCATACCCACGATGCCCAGTCTTGAACCAGAGACTTTGTGTGTCAGTGGAAAGACATCGTCTGTCCAATCGCCATTGCGCACAAATTTGTCGGCCTGCGGCAAGCGTCGGCCAATCGACAGCACCAAGCCCATGGTCAAGTCGGCGACATCGTCGCTCAGCACCCCCGGCGTGTGCGTGACCACCACCCCTTTTTCAATGGCCGCCGCCACATCCACACCGTCATACCCCACGCCACAAATGGCAATGAGCTTCAAATTCGGCATCATGCTCAACAGCTTTTTGTCCACCTTCGCCGCGCCAGTGCCGATCAAAGCCGTGACCTTACCCAGCGCCCCTGGGTCTTTGATGTGGGCATGGTCGTGCACGATGTAATCGGCCTCTTGCAAAGCGTTCATCATGAACGGAGGCAAGGGCGAGACTTGCATGATTTCTTGTGCCATAACGTCCTCTTTTTGTGGGTCTGTCCGACTGGATCTGACCCTGACTCTACCCGCGGATTGGCTACCATGACAACCTATGACGGAACAATCGCCCACACTCACCCACGATGGCGCTGTCGCCACCATCACCCTGCGCCGCCCCTCGAAGCGCAACAGTTTGACCGACGACGACCTACACACCTTGCTGGCACACTTCGACGCCGTTGACCAAAATAGCGCTATCCAAGTGCTGGTGCTGCGAGCGGACACCGCTGGGCAAGCGCAAGCCGTGTTCAGCGCGGGTTACCACGTCAGCGGCTTTGACCATGACCCTATGGCGCCTTTGTTTTTTGAAAAAATCCCGGAGGCACTTGAACGGCTGCGCCCCATCACGGTTTGCGCCTTGAATGGCAGCGTGTATGGGGGCGCCACCGATTTGGTGTTGGCATGTGACTTCACGGTCGCGCTGAACGGCCATGTGTGGCGCATGCCCGCGGCCGCCATTGGCCTGCACTATTACCCCAGTGGTTTGCGCCGCTACGTCAGTCGCATGGGACTGCCCATGAGCAAACGCGCCTTTTTGCTAGGGGCCCCGATTGCCTTTGAAGCGCTTCATCGGTGTGGAGTTTTTGAAGCCTTGGTCAATGCCGATGCTTTTGAAACCGCGCTCCACCACTTGATCGATCCACTCAGCACCCTGTCACCTTTGGCCTTGGCCGCCACGAAAAAAAGTTTGAACGAAATTGCAGCAGGCTTGTACAACGAGCCCGCGCTCAAAGAGCGCGCACGTCAATCGGTGTTGAGTGCGGACTTTGCGGAGGGCCTTGCTGCTATGGCGGCGCGGCGCGCGCCTCAATTCAAAGGCGATGGAAATTGAAACAAAAAGGGAGCCGCAGGCTCCCTTTTTAATGCAGCTCTTGAGAGCCCTGGGCTGAAATTAAGCCTTCTTGGCGTAAGCCGAGCACCAGCCTTTGCCAGACACTTGCTTGCCTGCAAACAAGGGGCAGCCGCCCGCGGCATCGGTGGCTTTGCCTTGGAACAGCGCGCAGTTGCCACAAACTTGGCCTGCTGCGTATTTGGGTTGCTTGGCTTTGTCCACCTTGGTGGCGTCAGCCTTGTAGGACAAGCCAACAGCTTGTGGATCTGCTTCGTTCACCATGGCGGCTTGTGCAGAGGCGGTTGTTGCGAATGCAGCAACGCCTGCAGCTGACATGGTTTGCATCATGAAAACGCGACGATTTGTGGGTGTGTTCATAAAAGTGCTCTGTGCAAAGTTAGTAATGTCACCAGAACATACTGGCAGGCCGTATCTTAGCCACAGACTTGCAAGGGAGATTGATTGACGTCAAATCAAGGGCTTTTTAGCCACAATTAAGGCGCTATCCTTCGGGTATGACCGATATAGCCAACCTGCGTAAAAGCTACGAACGCGCCGAGCTCAACGAATCCGCCTCCTCGGCTGACCCCATGCAACAGTTCGACCTGTGGCTCAAAGAAGCCATTGCCAGCGAATTGCCCGAGCCCAATGCCATGACCCTTGCCACCGTGGGCAGCAACTTGCGACCCAGCACCCGCGTGGTGCTGATCAAGGGCTACGATGCGCGGGGCTTGGTGTGGTTCACCAACTACCACAGCCGCAAAGGCGAGCAACTGGCGGGCAACCCTTTTGCTGCCTTGCAATTTCACTGGGTCGAGCTCGAACGCGTGGTGCGCATCGAAGGCCGTGTGGAAAAAATCAGCGATGCCGAAAGCGACGCGTACTTCCTTAGCCGCCCGCTCGACTCGCGGATCGGCGCTTGGGCAAGCCCGCAAAGCCAAGTCATTGAGGGACGGGCCACATTGGTGGCCAATG
>JAVLFR010000050.1:0-5223 GCA_046052785.1 Limnohabitans sp.
CCTTGCTCGACGAAGCCATCGCGTTGTCCTCACATAAGCCAGCCAAGGTCATCATGGTGGACCGCCAACTGGCAGGGTTCGCCCCCGTGGCGGGCCGTGATGTCGACTACGCCACCGAGCGTGCCAAGCAGATGGATACGGTGGTGCCGTGTGAATGGGTCGAATCCACCCACCCCAGCTACACGCTGTACACCTCAGGCACCACGGGCAAGCCCAAGGGGGTTCAACGTGACACGGGGGGCTATACCGTGGCCCTCGCGGCGAGCATGCCCTATGTTTTTCAGGGCAAGCCAGGCGGCACTTTTTTCTGCACCAGCGACATCGGCTGGGTGGTTGGCCACAGCTACATCATCTATGGCCCCTTGATCGGCGGCATGGCCACCCTACTTTATGAAGGCTTGCCGATTCGCCCAGATGGCGGCATCTGGTGGAGCTTGGTCGAGAAGTACAAGGTCAATGTCATGTTCAGCGCGCCTACGGCCATACGCGTGCTGAAAAAGCAAGACCCCGCACTGCTGACCAAATACGATCTGTCGAGCTTGCAAGCCTTGTTTTTGGCGGGCGAGCCGCTGGACGAGCCCACAGCCAAATGGATTTCTGAAGGGCTCAACGGCAAACCCATCATTGACAACTATTGGCAAACTGAAACGGGTTGGCCGATTTTGAGCATTTGCAATGGTGTAGAAAAAGCGCCCAGCAAGTTTGGCTCCCCTGGCAAAGCCATTTATGGCTACAACGTCAAGTTGGTCGACGACCAAACAGGCGAAGAGTTGACGGGCGCTCACCAAAAAGGCGTGTTGACCATCGAAGGCCCCATGCCACCCGGCAATTTGCAAACGATTTGGGGTGACGACAAGCGCTTTGTCAGCACCTATTGGAACACCGTGCCCAACAAGCTGGTCTACAGCACCTTCGATTGGGCGGTGCGTGACGAGGACGGGTATTACTTTATTTTGGGCCGCACCGATGATGTGATCAACGTCGCGGGTCATCGCCTGGGCACGCGCGAAATCGAAGAGAGCATCTCCAGCCACCCCAATATCGCCGAAGTGGCGGTGGTGGGTGTGGCCGATCAGCTCAAAGGTCAAGTGGCCATGGCGTTTGCCATCGCCAAAGACACCTCCAGCTTGACTGACGATGCCGCGCGCAAAGTGTTGGAAGCCGAGGTGATGAAAGTGGTGGACAACCAGTTGGGCGCCGTGGCGCGACCTGCGCGGGTGATCTTTGTCTCTGCTTTGCCCAAGACGCGCAGTGGCAAATTGCTGCGCCGCGCTATTCAAGCGGTGTGCGAAAAGCGTGATCCCGGGGACTTGACCACGATGGATGATCCCGGCGCACTGTCACAAATCAAAGATCAAATCGCTTAGTCAGGCCAAGAGCGGCGTAGTTTCGGTGGCACAATCTCGGGTGTTGCTTAGGTCAATCCTGACCAAAGTCGCATCCGCTAGCCGGTCCAGCCGTGTCGCGGAGGTTTTTTTTCAACCAACTAATGTTTCCTGCAGGGAAACGGAGGTCAGCGCTTATGAATGAGACAACCGTCTATCAAGCCTATTCAGGCAATACCCATCTCTTCGGGGGCAATACCCCTTACGTTGAAGAGATGTACGAAAACTATTTGGCCAATCCTGGTAGCGTGCCCGATTCTTGGCGCGAGTACTTTGATGCGCTCTCGCATGTGCCAGCGGTCGACGGCTCAAACGCCAAAGATGTGCCGCATTTGCCCGTCATCAACGCCTTTGCCGAACGGGCCAAACAAGGTGGCACCAAAGTCGTGTTGGCAAGCGCCGATGTCGAAATGGGCCGCAAGCGCACCGCGGTGCAGCAGCTCATTGCCGCATACCGCAACGTCGGTCAGCGCTGGGCAGATCTCGACCCCCTGAAGCGCACCGAGCGCCCCTCTATTCCTGACCTCGATCCTGCTTTCTACGGTTTCACCGATGCGGATCAAGAAACCGTGTTTGACACCAGCAACACGTTTTTTGGCAAAAATCGCATGAGCTTGCGCGAGTTGCTCAATGCGCTGCGTGAGACTTACTGTGGCACCTTGGGCACAGAGTTCATGTACACCTCGGCCATGGACGAAAAGCGTTGGTGGCAGGAGAGGTTGGAAAGCATCCGCAGCAAACCCAACTTCAACTCAGACAAGAAGAAAGCCATCCTCGAACGCCTGACCGCAGCCGAAGGCTTGGAGCGTTACTTGCACACCAAATATGTGGGCCAAAAACGCTTCTCGCTCGAAGGGGGTGAAAGCTTCATTGCCGCCATGGAAGAGTTGGTTCAACAAGCTGGCATCAAAGGCGTGCAAGAGGTGGTGATCGGTATGGCCCACCGTGGTCGTTTGAACGTGTTGGTCAACACCATGCGCAAACTGCCCGCCGACTTGTTTGCCGAGTTCGACCACACCGCGCCCGAAGAGTTGCCCTCGGGTGACGTGAAGTACCACCAAGGCTTCAGTTCTGACGTGTCCACCGCAGGCGGCCCTGTCCACTTGTCGCTGGCTTTTAACCCTTCGCATTTGGAAATTGTCAACCCCGTGGTCGAGGGCTCTGTGCGTGCGCGCATGGACCGCCGCGCTGACCCCCATGGCGACCAAGTGTTACCCGTTTTGGTGCACGGTGACGCCGCATTCGGCGGCCAAGGCGTGAACCAAGAAACACTGGCCTTGGCGCAAACCCGTGGATACACCACGGGCGGTACGGTACACATTATTGTGAACAACCAAATTGGCTTCACCACCTCTGACCCGCGCGACATGCGCTCTAGCGTGTTTTGCACCGACATCGTCAAGATGGTCGAAGCCCCCGTGTTGCACGTCAATGGCGACGACCCTGAAGCCGTGGTGTTGGCCACTCAGTTGGCGCTCGACTACCGCATGGCCTTTCGCAAGGATGTGGTGATTGACATCGTTTGTTTCCGCAAACTCGGCCACAACGAGCAAGACACCCCCGCGCTCACACAGCCCCTGATGTACAAGAAAATTGCCGCCCATCCAGGCACACGCAAGCTCTTTGCTGACAAGTTGACCACGCAAGGGCTGGGCGAGACATTGGGCGACGACATGGTCAAGGCCTACCGCGCAGCTTTGGATGCTGGCAAGCACACCGATGACCCGGTGTTGACCAACTTCAAAACCAAGTTCACGGTGGATTGGGCGCCCTTTTTGGGCAAGAAGTGGACGGACGCGGGTGACACCGCCATTCCTTCGACGGAGTGGAAGCGCCTGGCTGAGAAAATCACCACCATTCCCGCCACGGTGACGCCTCACCAATTGGTGAAAAAGGTCTATGACGATCGCGCGGCCATGGGTCGTGGCGAGATCAATGTCGACTGGGGCATGGGCGAGCACATGGCGTTTGCGTCATTGGTGGCCAGCGGTTATCCCGTGCGTTTGTCTGGCGAAGATTGCGGCCGTGGCACGTTCACCCACCGTCACGCGGTGATTCACGATCAAAATCGTGAAAAGTGGGACACCGGCACATACGTGGCCTTGCAGCACGTCACCGAGAACCAAGCGCCCTTCACGGTGATCGACTCCATCTTGTCTGAAGAGGCCGTGTTGGCTTTTGAGTACGGTTATGCCTCGAATGATCCCCACACCTTGGTGATCTGGGAAGCGCAGTTCGGTGACTTTGCCAACGGCGCCCAAGTGGTGATCGACCAGTTCATTGCCTCTGGCGAAGTGAAGTGGGGGCGTGTCAATGGCTTGACCTTGATGCTGCCTCACGGCTATGAAGGCCAAGGTCCAGAGCACAGCTCTGCGCGCCTGGAGCGCTTTATGCAATTGGCGGCGGACACCAACATGCAAATCGTGCAGCCCACGACCGCCAGCCAGATCTTCCATGTGTTGCGCCGTCAAATGGTGCGCGACTTGCGCAAGCCATTGATCATCTTCACACCGAAGTCGCTGTTGCGTAACAAAGATGCCACCTCGCCCGTGTCCGAGTTCACCAAGGGTAGCTTCCAAACCGTCATTCCTGAAAACAAAGCGCTCAAGGCTGACAAGGTCAAACGTGTGTTGGTTTGCTCAGGCAAGGTTTACTACGACTTGGTCAAGAAGCGTGAAGAGTTGGCGGCTGATGATGTCGCGATCTTGCGCGCTGAACAGCTCTACCCCTTCCCACACAAAGCTTTTTCGGCTGAACTCAAAAAGTACCCCAACGCCACCGAATTGGTGTGGACGCAAGACGAGCCACAAAACCAAGGCGCATGGTTCTTTGTGCAGCACTACATCCATGAAAACATGACGGCTGTGCAAAAGCTTGGCTACTCTGGCCGCGCTGCCTCGGCGTCGCCTGCTGTGGGTTACTCACACCTGCACCAAGAACAGCAAAAAGCGCTGGTTGAAGGTGCATTCGCCAAGCTCAAGGGCTTTGTGCTGACCAAATAAAACGTTGTAGCGACTACATCAAATTAGAAAGAATTGACATGGCAATCATTGAAGTAAAAGTTCCACAGCTGTCTGAATCCGTGGCCGAAGCCACAATGCTGCAATGGAAAAAGAAAGTGGGCGAATCTGTCTCGGCCGACGAAATTTTGATCGACATTGAAACTGACAAAGTGGTGCTGGAAGTGCCAGCGCCTGCGGCAGGCGTGTTGTGCGAAATCTTGGTAGCCGATGGCGGTACCGTGGCTGCGGAGCAGCTGATCGCACGCATCGACACCGATGGCAAAGTGGGTGCTGCTGTCCCTGCTGCAACTGCTGCAACTGCTGCAACTGCTGCAACTGCTGCTCCAGCGGCCCAAGCCCCTGTCGCGCCGGCAGTTGCCGCAGCCACTTCCAACAGCAAAGCGGGCGTGGCCATGCCCGCTGCCGCCAAGCTGATGGCGGACAACCACTTGGCTGCTGGCTCCGTGGCAGGCACAGGCAAAGACGGTCGCGTTACCAAAGGTGATGTGCTCTCTGCCGTTGCTAGCGGTGTGCAGTCCACGGCGTCGGTGATTCCAACAGGCGTTCCTACTAAGGTCTTACCCCAAGTGGCGGCGCCCACGGTGAATTTGGGTGAGCGCCCCGAGCAGCGCGTGCCGATGACACGTCTGCGTGCCCGCGTGGCTGAGCGTTTGTTGCAATCGCAATCGACCAATGCCATTTTGACCACCTTCAACGAAATCAACATGGCGCCCGTCATGGACATGCGCAAGCGCATGCAAGACAAGTTCGAAAAAGAACACGGTTGCAAGCTGGGCTTCATGAGCTTCTTCGTCAAAGCGGCTGTGCATGCCTTG
>JAVLFR010000051.1:0-12850 GCA_046052785.1 Limnohabitans sp.
TCCAGGCCCGCGGCCTCCAGCCCCTTGGAGGGCTTTTTTGCTTCCTTGGGTGGGTCCAGCGACTCCCGCCAGACCTTCAACGTGCTGTCCAGCCAGACCGGCCGGGCCTTTTTGTAGGCGTCCCACACATCCCTGCGGACCTGGGATTCCCGCGCGCTGGCAGGGGCACTGACCAGCTCTGTCAGGTGCAACTGCACGGCACCCGTAATCTCGACCATGGCCTTGCCAGCTTCTGCCAGGAAGCGTTCGCGCACGGCGCGTCCCAACTGGAGACGCGCTGCAAGGTTGGGAACGGTAGCCATGGGAACCTGCTTTATACCGTAGCGCCCGCGTTGGGATCGCTGGGGTCTTCTTCTTTCTTGACGGTACCCTTGATCAGGTCTTCCCGGCGGATGCCCAGCCACATGGCGATGGCAGCAGCCACGAACACCGAGGAATAGATGCCGAACAGAATGCCGATGGTCAAGGCCAGCGCGAAGTAATGCAGGGTGGCGCCTCCGAACAGCAGCATGGAGAGCACCATGAGCTGGGTGGAGCCGTGGGTGATGATGGTGCGGCTGATGGTGGAGGTGATGGCGTTGTCGATGATCTCAACCGTGTCCATCTTGCGGTAGCGCCTGAAGTTTTCGCGGATACGGTCAAAGATCACCACCGATTCATTGACCGAGTAGCCCAGCACCGCCAGCACCGCGGCCAGCACGGGTAGCGAAAACTCCCACTGGAAAAACGCGAAGAAGCCCAAGATGATGATCACATCATGCAAGTTGGCAATGATGGCGGCCACGGCAAACTTCCACTCGAAGCGCATGGCCAAATAAATCATGATGCCAATCACCACAAAGGCCAATGCCTTGAGGCCGTCCACCGCCAACTCGTCGCCCACTTGCGGGCCCACAAATTCGGTGCGGCGCAACTGCACATTCGCGTCAGTGGCTTTGAGAGCGCTCAGCACTTGCTCGCTTTGTTGCGCCGAGCTTTGACCTTTGACCGCTGGCATGCGAATCATCACATCGCGGGCGGTGCCAAAGTTTTGCACCTGCACGTCGGTGAGGCCGAGTTTGGCAATTTGGTCGCGCACGGCGTTGAGGTCGGCGGGCTGGCTGTAGCTGACTTCCATCAGCGTGCCGCCTGTGAACTCGACCGACAGGTGCAAGCCACGGCTGAACAAGAAAAACACCGCCGCCAAAAACGTGATGAACGAAATGGCATTGAATGCCACCGCGTTCTTCATGAACGGGATGTCTTTGCGGATCTTAAAAAACTCCATCGTGATTCCTCTTTAAGCGCGCCACACCGTGCCAATCGACACGCTTTGCAATTTCTTTTGACGGCCATACCAAAGGTTGACCAAACCACGCGAGAAGAACACCGCCGAGAACATGCTGGTCAAAATACCCAGGCAATGCACCACCGCGAACCCGCGCACAGGGCCAGAGCCAAAAGCCAACAGAGCCAAACCCGCAATCAAGGTAGTGACGTTGGAGTCAAGAATGGTGGCCCAAGCGCGGTCATAGCCCGCGTGAATGGCCGCCTGCGCTGACGCGCCATTGCGCAACTCTTCGCGCACGCGCTCATTGATGAGCACGTTGGCATCAATCGCCATTCCCAACACCAAGGCCATCGCGGCCATGCCTGGCAAGGTGAGGGTGGCTTGCAGCATAGAGAGCACCGCCACCAACAGCAACAAGTTCACCGCCAACGCCACGCTGGAGAACACGCCAAACAACATGTAATAAATGCACATGAATGCCGTCACCGCCACAAAGCCCCAGGTGACGGAGTCAAAACCTTTGGCAATGTTTTCAGCGCCCAGGCTTGGGCCAATGGTGCGTTCTTCAATGATCTCCATGGGCGCGGCGAGTGAGCCCGCACGCAGCAACAGCGCCGTATCGTTGGCTTCGACGGTGCTCATGCGGCCAGAAATTTGCACGCGGCCACCGCCAATTTCGCTGCGAATCACAGGCGCTGTGACCACTTCGCCCTTGCCTTTTTCAAACAAAATAATGGCCATGCGCTTGCCCACGCTCTCACGCGTCACGTCTTTGAAGATGCGTGCGCCTTTGGCGTCGAGCGTGAGGTGCACCGCCGCTTCTTGGTTTTGGGTGTCAAAGCCAGGCTGCGCGTCGGTGAGGTTTTCGCCGGTCAAGATAACTTGCTTTTTCACAATCACCGCTTGGCCGCTGCGCTCCAAAAAGCGCTCGGTCCCAAAGGGCACAGGGCCGTTGCCAAACTCTGCGGCACGGGCCTCGGCGCTGTCATCCACCATGCGAATTTCGAGCGTGGCGGTCCGGCCCAAAATATCTTTGGCCTTGGCGGTGTCTTGCACGCCAGGCAGCTGCACCACGATGCGATCGGTGCCTTGCTGCTGAATCACGGGTTCGGCCACGCCCAACTCGTTGATGCGGTTATGCAGCGTGGTGATGTTTTGTTTGATGGCCTGCTCTTGCACGCGCTTGGCCGCCACGGGGTTGATCACCGCCGTGAGTTTGAAGTCGGCGCCATCGGGGCCACTGGTGGTTTGCAAGTCCAAGAACTGGTCTTGAATCACGCGTTGCGCGGCTTCCAAAGTGGCCATGTCGCGAAAGCGAATATCAATGGCTTGGTTGCTGCGACTAATGCCGCTGTGGCGCACGTTTTTTTCGCGCAAACTGGTGCGGATATCCCCCGCCAAAGACTCGGCTTTTTTGGTCAGCGCCGCAGGCATGTCCACTTGCAACATGAAGTGCACGCCCCCACGCAAGTCCAAGCCCAAGTACATAGGCGACGCATTCAACGCCGTGAGCCACGCGGGTGAGCGGGCCAATAAATTTAAGGCCACGACATACGACGCATCATTTGCATCAGGCACCAAGGCCAGTTGTATCGCGTCCTTGGCTTTGATTTGCTGGTCGGTGCTGGCAAAGCGCACTTTGAGCGAGCCGTTGTCCAAGCTCACCACATCGGGCGTCAAGTTGACCGCCGCCAGCGCCGCTTGTACGCGCTCTTGCACCGCCAAATCCACCTTGACCGATGGCTTGGCAGCGGACACTTGAACCGCAGGCGCTTCACCAAAAAAGTTAGGCAGTGTGTAGAGACCACCGACCAACAAAGCGATCACGATGATCGCGTACTTCCAAAAGGGGTAACGGTTCATGAGCGCTGCGTCGTGTTAAATGGAGCCCTTGGGCAACACTTGCACCACGGCTTGGCGTTGCAATTGCACTTCCACGCCTGCCGAGATTTCAAGGGTCAAGGTGGCATCCGACAAAGCCGTCACCTTGCCGAGCAAGCCACCCGCGGTGGCAATTTCGTCGCCTTTGGCAATGGCTTCGATCATGGCTTTGTGTTCTTTTTGACGCTTCATTTGGGGGCGAATCATCACGAAATACAAGTCCCCAAACATCAACACCAAAGGCAGCATGCCTTGCAAAGAAGACATCAAGTCACCACCGGCAGGAGCGGTTTGGGCAAAAGCAGAAGAAATCAACACGGTCAAACTCCAAATTGAGAGACTGCTGCCAAGGTGCAAAATGCCTCAGCAGGCCAACCGCGAATTGTATGCGGCTGGTTTGTCGCCTCAGTGAAGCTCTGACCACTGTGCTGTCAAGGCGTCCCACTTCTGCCGCGCAGCCGCCAAGTGGCGGGCTTTGACGTGGCCAAAGCCCTTGATTTGCTCAGGTATTCGCGCCAGCTCCAGCGCCAACGCATGGTTGCTGGGGTTGAGTTGGGCCAACACCATCTCCACGCTGGCCACGTACTGCTGGATCAGCGCGCGCTCGGTGCGACGCTCTTCGGTGTAACCAAACACATCCAGCACCGAGCCTCTGAGCACCTTCAAGTGCTTGAGCAACTTGAAGCCTGTCAACATGTGCGGTCCAAACTTTTGCTTTTGTAAATGACCTTGCTCATTGGTCTTGGCTAAGAGCGGCGGGGCCAAGTGGTAGTGGACGGTGAAGTCACCTTCAAACATGCCGTCGATCTTTTGCAAGAACGCTTGGTCGGTCTGCAAACGCGCCACTTCGTACTCGTCTTTGTAGGCCATGAGCTTGAACAAGTTGCGCGCCACCGCCTCGGTGAGTGTGGTTTTGTGCATCACCGCTTCTGCGGCGCGCACACGCTCCACCACCGCACGATAACTGCTGGCATAGGCCGCATTTTGGTAGTCGACGAGAAAAGCCTCGCGTTTGTCAATCAGCGCATCCACGCCTTCGCGCTTGTGCAACTGCACCACTTGCGCGGGGGCCAACAGATCAAGGACGGCGTGCCAATGCGCAGCGCAATGACGTCCCCATTCGAATGCCGCCTTGTTTTGCGCCACGGCCATGTCGTTGAGCTCGATCGCGCGCATCAAGGCCTCATGACCCAAAGGCACCCAGCCTTTTTGCCAAGCAAAGCCCAGAATCATCGGGTTCACAAAAATGCTGTCGCCCAGCACTTGGGTGGCCACGCGGTCCGCATCAAACACGCTCACGCCTTGTTCGCCCACGGCTTGCACGATTTCGGCAACGCAGGCCTCCCCTGGGTTTTGCCAATTGGCATTGCGCACAAAGGCGGCGGTGGGGGCGCTGTGCGCATTGAGCGCCACATGGGTGCGACCAGCACGCATGCGCTGCAAGGTTTCTTTACCCGCCACCACAATCGGATCGCAACCGATGACCAAGTCTGCCGCAGCCACGCCCACACGCGTGGTGCGAATGTCGTCGGGGTGATTGGCAATGAGCACATGGCTCCAAGTGCTGCCGCCTTTTTGCGCCAAGCCCGCCGCGTCTTGTGTGACGACGCCCTTGCCCTCGATGTGCGCCGCCATGCCCAGCAGCTGGCCAATGGTGATCACGCCCGTGCCACCGACACCCGCCACCACCATGCCCCAAGCTTGGGTGGTGTCGGGCAAGGTGGGCTCTGGCAATTCAAAGTCCGGCAAGGCGATGCGTGCCACGCCTTTGGCTTTTTTCTTCAAGCTGCCGCCTTCCACGCTGACAAAGCTCGGGCAGAAGCCTTTGACGCAGCTGAGGTCTTTGTTGCAGGTGCTTTGGTTGATGGTGCGCTTGCGGCCAAACTCGGTCTCAAGGGGCTCGACGCTCATGCAGTTGCTTTGCACACCGCAGTCGCCACAGCCTTCGCACACCAACTCGTTGATCAGCACGCGGGTGGCGGGGTCCGCCAAGGTGCCGCGTTTGCGACGGCGGCGTTTTTCGGTGGCGCAGGTTTGGTCATAGATGATGACGGTGCAGCCTTTGATGTCGCGCATTTCGCGTTGGATGCGGTCTAGCTCGTCGCGGTGGAACACGGCTACGCCGTCGACCAAACCCGCACCGACATACTTCTCGGGTTCGTCCGTCACCACGCTGATGCGTTGGGCGCCTTCGGCTTTCATGCTTTGCGCGATTTGCAACACCGAGTGGCCCTCAGGCCGCTCACCCACGGGTTGCCCACCCGTCATGGCCACCGCATCGTTGTAGAGCAGTTTGTAGGTGATGTTCACACCCGCCGCAATGCTTTGGCGAATCGCCAAAATGCCGCTGTGGAAATAAGTGCCGTCGCCCAAGTTGGCAAAGATGTGCTGGTCATTCACAAACGGTTGTTGGCCCACCCACGGCACACCTTCGCCCCCCATTTGCGTGAAGCCGCTGGTGCTGCGGTCCATCCACAACACCATGAAGTGACAACCAATGCCCGCCATGGCGCGTGAGCCCTCGGGCAGTTTGGTGGACGTGTTGTGCGGACAGCCCGAACAGAACCAAGGCATGCGCTCGGCCTTGAGCGTGACGGTTTGCAGCTGCGCCTCTTTGGCGCTAAGAATGGCCAGCTGCGCTTGAATGCGCGCGGTCGTGTCCGCATCGACGCCGAGCTTGAGCACACGCTGCGCAATGGCTTTGGCAATGAGTGCGGGGTTGAGGTCGGCGTTGGCACGCAACAAGGTGTTGGCGCTGGGGTTAGGCATGGACCACTCGCCCCCACTGAAATCGCCCTCGACCTCGTTGAACTTGCCCAACACATTGGGTCGCACATCGGCACGCCAGTTGTACAGCTCTTCTTTGAGTTGGTACTCAATCACTTGGCGCTTTTCTTCGATCACCAAAATCTCTTGCAAGCCCGTAGCGAAATCGCGCGTGAGCTGTGCGTCCAGTGGCCACACCACGGCCACTTTGTGCAAACGAATCCCCAGACGACGACAGGTGGCATCGTCTAGCCCCAAGTCAAACAAGGCTTGGCGTGTGTCGTTGAAGGCTTTGCCACTGGCAATCAAGCCCAGCCTGTCATTGGGGCCAGCGATGACGTTGTGGTTCAAGCGGTTGGCGCGCACATAGGCCAGGGCCGCATACCACTTGTAGTCAAACAAACGGGCCTCTTGGTCGAGTGCGGTGTCGGGCCAGCGAATGTGCAAGCCGCCCGCAGGCATGTCGAACTCAGGGATCACGATGTTCACGCGGTGGGGGTCAATCACGGCGGTGGCGCTGGACTCCACAATTTCTTGAATCGTCTTCATGCCCGACCACACGCCGCTGAAGCGGCTCATGGCGATGGCGTGCAAACCCAAATCCAAGATTTCTTGCACATTGCTAGGAAAGAACACGGGCGTGCCGCAGGCCTTGAAGATATGGTCGCTTTGGTGCACCGCGGTGGAGCTTTTGGCCACATGGTCATCGCCCGCCACGGCCAACACACCGCCCCAGGGGGTGGTGCCCGCCATATTGGCATGCTTGAACACGTCCGAGCAGCGGTCCACGCCTGGGCCTTTGCCGTACCAAATGCCAAACACGCCATCAAACTTGTTGCTGCCCGCGGGTGCAAAGCCCAGTTGCTGCGTGCCCCACAGTGCGGTAGCCGCCAGCTCTTCGTTCACGCCAGGTTGAAAGACGATGTTTTGCGCTTGCAGATAGGCCTTGGCTTTCCACAAGGACTGGTCATAAGTGCCCAAGGGTGAACCACGATAGCCGCTGATAAAGCCGGCGGTGTTTTTGCCTTGCAAGGCATCGCGTTGGCGCTGCAGCATGGGTAGTTTGACCAAGGCTTGCACGCCGCTCATGAAAGCGCGGCCCACATCAAGGCTGTATTTGTCGTCCAGCGTCACGGTGTCGAGTGCGCGGCGAATGTGCTCGGGCAGAGGGGCGTTCATGGGAGATCCAATCAAGGGCTTGCTTTGCCAAAGTTTAGGGCGAATTTGAAAAAACGCCGCCTAGGGGAGACGCGTAGGGGTCATGCCCTGAACCCCCGCAGCGGAACAACTTAGGCGTGTTGGCATCGCTTGCACACCCATTAGCCATTGAACTGTTTGATGCTCATCTCTTATTTGGGCCACAACACCCACAAACGCACGCCTTGTTTCATGCGGCCTGCAAACTCACCCGCTTGCGGACCCGTGCCCGCAAAGTAATCCGCCCGCACCGCCCCCACAATGGCGCTGCCGGTATCTTGCGCAAACACCAAGCGTTGCAAGTTGCCGTTGGGCCCCGCACTGCTCAACCACACGGGAGTGGCGTAGGGAATGGCCTCTTTGTCCACCGCGATGGAGCGTCCTGCCGTGAGCGGCACGCCTTGCGCACCTCGGGGCCCGAGGTCAGCGTCAACGGCGCTTCGCACTTCTTCGCGAAAAAACACATAGCGCGGATTGCTCCACAGCATCTCTTGCACCAAGCGCGGGTTGCTTTGTTGGGTGCTGACGATCCATGCCTTGATGCCTGGCCAAGAGGCATCTTTGATCAAGCCACGGTCCAGCAGCCAACGGCCCACACTTTGGTAGGGCTGCTCATTCGAGGCGGCAAATGCCAAACGCACCACACGGGTCGTGCCATCTGGGTTGGCGAGGCGCACACGGCCTGAGCCTTGAATATGCAACACCAAGGCGTCGATGGGGTCTGCCAGCCACGCCACCTCGCGGCCACGCAGCGCATCGCGTGCTTGGGGGAGGGTGTCGATCTCTTGGCGGGTGAACCACGGTCGGCCAGCGCGGCGAGCTTCGGCCAAACTCTCAGGCGACGCGTACAACGGCACTTCAAAGCCTGGGCGCATGTGGGCCGACGCGTCGAACAAAGGCTCGTAATAGCTGGTCAGCAAACCCTCAACCACGCCGTCGAGCGACTCGACGCGGTAGGGTTGCAGCTTGGCCATCATCCACACGCGGCGGTCATCATCGCTGCCGAGCAGGAGTTGGCGCACGTCTTGGCACAGCGGGGCAAACAAGGGCCCTGGACGTTCACAGTTTTGCAACCACGCCAGCCACGCGTCTTGCAGGACGTCGTTTTGCCAACCAGGGATATCGTCCCATGCCGTGGCGACCCAACGGCTGCGATAGCTTTGTTGTGGGCTGGGTGTGCCGGGCAGGCCCGCCAAAGCGCCAGTGGCGCGTGGCGCATCGGCAGGCACGCGCGCGGCAGGCGGCGGGCGCACGGTGTCGCCCACCGGCGCGTGGCGGGGCGTGCTGCAAGCCGCCAAGCTTCCTACAATCAAGGCCCACGTTAAACGCCAGAGGATAAGTCGCATGCTGTTAATTTTGCTCGAAGCGCTGGGTGCCGGTTGTATTCTGGTGGCGATTGTTTGGTGGACCATATTCTCAGGACGCGGCGACACCGAGGCCGAGCATGCGGCAGCGCAAAAAAAAGCGGCTGACACGCAAGACAAATAACCCACTCACTCGCTGCGCAGCATATTGGCCAATTCGACGGCCGACTTCACATTCATTTTGTCAAACACCCGCGCACGATGCACCTCCACGGTTCGCACGCTGATGGCCAACTGGTCGGCGATTAATTTATTGGGCAGTCCCTCCACCACCAAATGCATCACATCGCGCTCGCGCTCGGTCAACTCGGCCAAGTTGTGTTGCAGGCTTTGTTTGGTGCGCAGCTGTTTCAAGGTCTGGGCAGATCGCGCCAAGGCTTGCTCGACGCGGTCAACCAGGGCGTTGTCAGAAAAAGGCTTTTCACAAAAATCAAAAGCGCCGCGTTTGACAGAGTCGACAGCGGTCGGCACATCGGCATGGCCCGTTAAAAAAATGACGGGCAGCACATCGAGCAATTGGCGCTCAATCAGGTGTTCAAACAGCGCCAAGCCACTCATACCCGGCATGCGCACATCCAGCAGCAAACAACCGGGTTGCGAGGGCTGCCAAGGGTGATCGCCTGTTTTCAAAAAATCGGCAAACGCATCTGCATTCTGAAAAGATTGACTCGGCAAACGTCGCGAACGCAGCAACCATGCCAGCGCCTCACGCACACTCGCATCGTCGTCAACAATAAATACCAAAGCGTCTTCTGTGGGTTGCATGTGTCAGGCCTCAGCGCCGGATTGTGGCAGGGTGAAGACAAAAACCGTGCCCCGTGGTGTGTTGGCATGATGGCGCAACAAGCCCCCATGCTGCTCGACCACCGTGCGGCACAAACTCAACCCCAAACCCATGCCTTCGAGTTTGGTGGTGAAAAATGGTGTGAAGAGTTTGTCAGCCACCGCGTCTGCAATGCCTTGCCCTAAATCCGCCACCAAAAACTCCACCCAGCGACTCGCAGCGTTCGAGGCGGCCACCCGCACGCTGAGGGTGAGCACCTTGTGCGGCGAGTCACCCGCCATGGCTTGCATGCCGTTGCGCGCGAGGTTGAGCAAGACTTGCTCGACCATGGTGCGGTCGCACATCACGGCGGGTAAATCTGTGGGGCAATTCACCACCACGCGCACGCCAAGTTTGCGGGCTTGCAAGCTGACCAAAGGCATCACGTCGTCGAGCAAGGCCCTGGGCGCGACGGCCTCACGCGCTTGGTCGCGACGGCGCACAAAGTCATGCACGCTCTTGATCACTTTGCCCGCCCGCTCCGCTTGCTGCCCAATGCGTTGAATCGCGCTGCCCAAGGTCTCCGCCAACTGCGGGTCTTTGACCGCGGCTTCATGCAACAAATTCATGCTGCCCGTGGCATAGCTTGAAATGGCGGCCAGGGGCTGGTTGAGCTCATGGCTCAGCAACGAAGCCATCTCGCCCACCGTCGCCAAACGCGCGGTGGCTTGCAAGCGCTCTTGGCTCGCGCGCGACATTTCCTCGATGCGACGCTGCTCACTCACATCCAACACAGCGCCCATCCAACCGGTTTGTTCGCCGCTGGCATTGATCAGCGGGGCCTCAAAAATCATCACCGGAAACTGCTCACCGTTTTTGCGCATGAACACCGATTCCGCGCCTTCGCGCGGCGGCGCATTGCCTGCCATACGCAAAGCTTGACGCTTGCCGTATTCGTCCACCATCTCGGGCGGCCAATAGGGCGCTGGGATGCTTTGCCCGATCAGCTCGTGCGACGCAAAGCCCACCATCTCACAAAAAGCAGGGTTGACATAGGTGATGCGCCCCTCGGTGTCACGCGCGCGCAAACCCGTGACGAGCGAGTCTTCCATGGCTTTGCGAAAGGCCAGTGCATCGGCCAAATCCAACTCCACGCGCTGACGCCGACGCATGTCACGCGCCAGCATCACCAGCACGGTGACCAGTGCCAAGGCCATGGCCGTGACCAACGCGGTCAAGACATTCGGAAACAAGTCAGGCGCGCCGCGCCAGCTGTCCATGCGCAGCACCATGGTGTGCCCAGGCAAGTCCAACAACTGCTTGGCGATGAACACCCGCGAACCGCGACTCGCCGTGCCATGCATGGCCAAGCGCGTGCCGTCTGATTCGGTGAACGACACCTCTTGGCTGCGGGTGAGTTGTGGCCCCACCATGTTGACCAAGATCTCCTCCAAGGCGTAGGTGGCGACGGTGTAGCCGGTGAGCTCGCCATCGGTGATGACGGGCAAACACATGTCCATGATTTCTAGGCCCAAGCCGTTGGCTTGCGGCACAAAAACGCTGGCGCCATAACCAGGCCCGCTTTGGCGGCGCGCCACACCACAGGCCTGCACCACCTCGGGCTGATTGGTGGCACGACCCAAACGATTAAAGGCGGGCGCACGAAAAGGGGTATCGACGCTGTGGACGATTTGCAAGTTGGAGTCTCGCAACTCCAAGCGCAACCATTCGCGGTGCTCTCGCAACATCACGCTGGCCGCTTGCACCCACGAAGCCGCAGCGCGTGGCGAGTATTGCAGGGCTTGCAAGCTTTGCGCATTGCGGTTCATGGCGGTGCGGATGTCGCTCACCGCGTCAGCGGCGTCGCGTTCAATCTGCCCCTGCACTTGTGTGACTTCATAGCGGCCCGCCAACCAAACCAAGGTGCTGAGCATGGACAACACCAGCAGCACCAAAACCATCCACAGCACTCGGCGGCGTGTGCGTGGCGCCAGCGTGAACACCATCAGTCGACCTTGGTTACCCGTGGATCAGCCCACGTGCCGTCAACCCGATATTCTGTCGTGCCCGCCCGCACCAAGGGCTTGCTCAAGACCAACTGCGCCAGATAACTGGTCAATCCCACCAAGGGGTTGATGGCCGCGACATACAAGGAGGCGGTGCCCGCATTGATCTCGGGCACCACGATGACTTTGAGGTTTTGCGTTTCGCGCTCTAAATCAGCGCTGCCTTCCATCAACGCGCCAGCAGACACGCCTTTCATCTGCAGGTTGTTGGTCGAGGCAATGCCTTGGTGGATGCTCACATCACCGCGCACAAAATCAAAGGCAAATCCTTCGCTGAAAATATCGCTGAAGTCCAAGGTCAAGCGGCGTGGCAAGGCTTGTAAGTTCAACACGCCCAACAGGCGCGCAGCGCCAGGCTCGGTTTTGAGGAACTGGCCTTTTTCAATGGCCAAGTTGACCTTGCCTGACAGGCTGGCGTAATCCAAGCTCAAAGGCGACCCCTGCCACGACACCTGACCCTCCACCCGTCCCTCGCCGCGACGGATGGCGCCGGGTGTGCCTAAGCGCTCTAAAAACAAGCCGCTGTCGCGCACAGCCAGCACAAAGCTCATCTGTGTTCTGCGCGTGCTGGGCCCGTCCACCATCCAACTGCCGTTGGCCGTCAACGCGGCCTCTGGCGCGGTGATGTTGAACTTGCTCAAGCGCCACTCTCGCAAGGCATTTGCCCCGACGCGGTTGATGGCCTCAATTTCCAAGCGGCCCAGTTTTTTGCCGCGCAAGGTCAACTCATTGACCACAATGTCTAGGCTTGGGATGCTGCTGGGTTGCTCGCCCAACAGACGCTCGACATCCGACACGGCGCTTGGCGGAATGTTGAGGTAGGCGAGTCGCACATACAACTGTGCGGGGATATTGCCTTTGGCGGGTCGCGCCTCGGCTGCGCCACTTAACTCATCCGCGTTGACATTGAAGCGCCACACATCACCTTGACGCGTGCCGCCTGCCACCACCTTGTGCAGCCAACGGTCAGCCACCTTGACTTGGGCCGACTGCAAGGCGACAAAGCTGGGCAAATAGTCCTGCGCAGCGTCCTCATTGGCGGGGGTGCCTAAGGGCTCCAACGCTGCATTCCAGTCATCCAAGTCCAAGGTCGGCACTTGCAAATTCAGACTCACCGCTTTGTCGCGCAGGGGCGCGGCGTCCATGGCCGAGGGGCCCAGGACAATGCCGCCGCGAACCACGCGGGTGCGGGATTCGCTCACATCGCGCACATAGGTGGCCGACAAGATGCGGTCTAAGGTGACTTTGAGTTGGTCCTGCAAGACGCGTGATTTGGGCTGCAAAGATTCGCGCGTGAGTTGCGACTCGATGCGCAAGGGCATCACCGCAGCCGCAGTCTTGACGAGCGGCGCTGGCAAATTCAAGGCCAAGCCCTTGAGATCGCTGTTGATAAGAAACTCGGTGTGTCCGCGCCGCACACCCAGCGTGGCGGTGTAAGTCGCTTTACCCGTGGTGCGTGGCGCGAGCCGCGCGGCCAAGCCCAACTCACGGGCTTGGCGCAAGCCCTCTGCCGTGAATTCGCCATTGATTTTGAGTTGCAGGG
>JAVLFR010000052.1:0-2062 GCA_046052785.1 Limnohabitans sp.
GGTGCGGCAAGAACTAACCTGTCACGGTTCTTGCTTAACTCGATGGCAAACTCGTTTAAAGACCACCATGAACCTGTCCAGTTATCTCCAAATGCCACCAGCACCGCTGGTGCCCTCCAATCCCAGCCATGCGATGCCGCAAGGCCCGGGCGCGGGTGCGGGCCCGTCTGCGGGTGACGGATTGGGGGTTGACTTTGCGCAACTCATGACGCAGCAGTTGTCGCACTTGTCCCAGGTGTCGGCTCAAGAGCGGCAAAACTTTGCCGCTGCCGCCTCTGCGCGCACCCGAATTAATGAAGACACCCACGCTTCACGGCCCGTTGAAGAACGCCATGAAGAACGTGACACGGCCCCAGCCGCTCAACAACCTGCCCGTGCAACACGTGCGGATGAAGATCAGGCCGACCAAGCCTCAGAGGAGCGCGCAGCCAAGCATGCTCAACAGCAGCGCAACAAGACGAGCGCGCAGAAAAACCAGGCGCGTGAGGTCGATGCCTTGCTCGAGGGTTTGTTGCAAGGCGCCTCATCGACAGCAGTCCATGTGCCTGATCCTGCCTCGCAAGCGCTTGGCACAGCAGCCAAGCTGCAATCCGTGGCGTTGGGGCCACAAATACACATCATCACGGACCCGCAACAAGCCCCGAGCCAAGAGAGTTTGGCGGTGTTTGCGAAGTCCATGGGCTTGGACGAGTCCACCATTCAAAACTTGCTAGCCCAACAACCCGCCCTGCCCGCGACGGCGCTTGCCAATGCCAGCAGCACGCTCGGCGGGGGCTTCACCACAGGCCTGCCCGGGACAGAACCCAACGCTTTGCAAGCGGCTATGAACATGGCGCTTGAGGGCGTGAATTTAGACAAAGCCGACCCAAGTGCAGACAGTTTGGGGGCGTCTCGTTTGGCTGCCCTGGCCGCCACGGCCAACACCGCTGCTTCTGGCGCGGGCTTGGCGGCAGCGGCCACCACCTTGACGGCGCCGACCTTGGCTGGCCTCACGACCACCGACATGGCCGCCATCCAACAACTGCAAATCACAGTGCTGCCTGCAGCCGTCTTGCCTTTGAACGCCACGGCCAATCCAGCG
The DNA here is from genome assembly GCA_046052785.1 of Limnohabitans sp. Lineage (GTDB taxonomy): Bacteria > Pseudomonadota > Gammaproteobacteria > Burkholderiales > Burkholderiaceae_C > Limnohabitans. The sequence goes on from JAVLFR010000052.1 coordinate 1,082, forward strand.
CCCCGCACCATTGACATGTTGTCGCTCTTGGGCACGGGCGTGAATGAACATGACGTGGGTGAGCTGTTGTCTCGGTTCTCACAAGAGACCAGTGACGACAGTCAGCCTGACGCAAATGGGTCACACAGCGAAGACTCCCCGATGAGCGGCTTTGCACAAGCACTGGCCAACCCCAAGAACTCTGCCCATCACGCACCCACGAACGCCACCACAGCCAGTGGCTTGAACATGGGTGAGGTGTATGACCAACTCAGCGACAAAATGGCCACCGAAATGGCTGCTCGCATGCACAAACAGTTGAGCGATGGCGAGTGGAAAATGAAATTTGCACTGCGCCCCTCCAATTTGGGCGGCGTTGAGATTCAACTCGAAATGAAAGATGGCAAACTGGACGCGGTTTTCCGTGCTGACAACCCCCTCACCCGCGACTTGCTGCAAAACAGCAGCCAACGCTTGCGTGAAGCCTTGGGTCAATTTGGCATCCATGCGGGCCAAGTCAACTTCGGGCAAGGCGGCGGTCAAAGCCAGCAAAACAACGCGGGGCATGCAGGAAAGCGTTCACAAGTTAGTGACAATTCCACATCGCCAGTCAACGCTGCAAGCGGTGCTTCTGGCACCCCTGCTGCGCGCAGCAAGGCCAATGCGTCCTTGCTTGACCTTTATGCATAAATTACACGTGACAATCTGAACATTAGGAGAACGAAATGGCAACAGAAGCAGTAGAAGCACCGGCGGAAGAAGTCGTCGAAGGCGCGCCGAAAAAGAAAAAGAACATTCTTTTGATTTTGGTGATCGTCTTGTCCGCGATCTTGGTGATGATCGGCGTGGTGTTTGGCACCCTTTATTTCTCAGGCTACTTTGAACACAAGAGCGAAGCCGCCGCCCACGAAAAAGTGGATGAGTTAGAAAAAGAAGCCGCCAACGCCAAAGAAATGCCTGGCGGCCTGTCAAAGGTCAAGAAGGAAGCAGAAGCCACGCGCT
>JAVLFR010000053.1:0-6435 GCA_046052785.1 Limnohabitans sp.
CCCAACAGCTTGATGGCCAACACGGGCAGCACACATGGCATGAGGTTTAGGATCAGGCCGCCGACAAAAGCCCCCAGCAAGGCCAAGAGGAACCCCAAAAGACCTTCAGCGCTCGACAAGTTTGCGCCAGGCGCGAAGGGTGGGATGGCCGCTGGGAGGCTGGCGGTGATGTCGGACACTGCTGGCCAGGCCTGAGTGACGGGCGCAGCAACGGCAAAGCCTTGGCGCTCAGCCCCAACGCCTGCCGTCAGTAAAAAGCCAATTTGTTTGGGGTCTGTCAGGCGCAAGGCGCTCAGCGGCAGTTGTGCGGTCCACACATCGCCTTGCCAAGACTGGCGGGCGAGTGGGTGCAGATCGGCAGCAGACTCAAGCAGTTCTGCGGTGTCTGGGAACACCTGCAAGGATTTGCCTTGCAGCGCTGTGGGCCAGCCGCTGATTTGGAGCACCAAGCGTTGCGCTTCAAATCGGGTGGTGGCTTGGACGTTCGGCACGGACTGAGGTTGCTGCGCCATCACCGACGCAAATGCGGCAGCCTTGGGCACAAAGCTACTTGTGATGGGAAGACGCAAGGCGAAGTTGCCTTCTTGTGGAATGCACTCCAGACGGCAGACCAACCAGTTGGCGTGCGCTTGAATGTCCAGGGTTGGCGAGGCGTTGGCTGTGAATTGCTTAGAGACTGTCAGCGGGACGGCCAAAAGAACAGTGTTCTCAAAGCCATAGTTGGTGAGGTGGCCTGCTTTGAGTTTGTGCGGCAGCGGCCACATCACGGGGCCCGCGGTGATACCTGCTGGTAAGTTGAGTTCGAGTTGCGTGGGCAGGCCAGAGTCGCCGGGGTTGCGCCAATAGGTGTGCCACTCGGCTTGGTGCTTGAGCTCCAAGCCCACCCACAGCGGCTGGCCCGCTTGCACGCCTTGCGGTGCATGTGCCAGCAACTCGGCGCGAAGCTGAGGCGTGGTCACCACGGGGCTGGGCAGGGCTTGTGCCATGCAGGCGCCAGCAAAAAACCAAAGCGCCATGACCGGCGAAACAAATTTGAGCATGTGGCCGATGTTACCTAGCCCCGAGGAAAGTAAGATGGCGACCATGACGGCGCACAACACCATTCAGACAGCGCACGCTTTGGCGTCCCACCGTTGGGCCGAGCTCAACACGCGCGACTTTGCCGCGCTTGACCCTGCCCGCACGGTGGCGGTCCTGCCCTTGGGCGCGACCGAGCAACACGGCCCGCACCTGCCGCTGTCGGTGGACACGGTGCTGTTGGACGGCGTGGTCCATGCCGCACTCAAACATTTGGCCGACACCGACCCTGTGCTGGTACTGCCCACGCAGACGGTGGGCTTGAGCACCGAACACACGGCGTTTGCAGGGACCTTGCATTTGTCGCCGCAAACCTTGATTCACATGTGGTGTGACATCGGCGCATCGGTCGCGCGCGCGGGTGTGAAGAAGTTGTTGATGTTCAACGCCCATGGCGGCAATGTGGGGTTGATGGACGTGGTGGCGCGCGAGTTGCGTGCCCAACATGGTCTGATTGTGTACAGCAGCAGTTGGTACAACTTACCCATTGCCGCCGATGTGATGGCGCAGTTTTCGGCCGAAGAGCACCGCTTTGGCATCCACGCGGGCGACATAGAAACGTCCATGATGCTGGCGCTCTTGCCCGAGCGTGTGGCCATGACCGAGGCCAAGCACTTTGCGTCTACCTCGCAAGACCGAGCCAAACGCTATGCGGTCTTGGGCGATGGCAAAAGCGCCAAATTCGGTTGGCACATGCAAGACTACAACCCGCAGGGCGCTGTGGGCAACGCGGGGGCTGCAACGGCGGCCAAAGGTGAGGCGCTGGTGCAGGGCGCCGGCGAGCAACTGGCATTGCTGATGAAAGAACTCATCGCTTTGCCGCTCAGTACTGTGCGCGTTTAAGCCTCAACCGCGCGCACCCTAGGCATAGGTGACCCAGTCTTTGTGACTGGGTGTTTCTAAATGCGGCAAACCATTAAATGACACCAAGCTATGGCGTTTGGGGGTGAAGCTGAATTCGCTCACTGCGCTGTTGCGCAGTCGCATGTTCAGTTCAATGCTGGTTTCTGGACGGGTGCCTAAGACCTGAGCCACCGCGGTGGCAATCGGCCCGCCGCTGGAGACCAACAACACATGTCCCGCATGCTGTTGGCGCACGTGGTCGAGTGCCGCCACCACCCCCTGCACAAACTCGTTGTAGCTTGGCATGCCAGAGGGGCTGACCACGCCTGCCATCCATTGGGTGAGGCCGTCGCGAAGCAAGCGGAAATGCTGTTTGTAGCCATCAGGGGTGGTGGGTTTGACCAACTCGCCCGGATGGATGGCCTGAATGACGGCTTCGCTGTCGTATTCATTCAAGCCTGGCCACACCTGGGCCATATGCTGTGTGCCCATGCCCTGCTGAATGCCTGCCAAGGTTTGTGCGTGGCGCTTGAGCGCGCCCGTGATGACCGCTTCAAACTCGATGCCTTGAGCACGCCAGTGCTCCCCCAAGCGCAGGCTTTGCTGCTGGCCCAGGGGGCTGAGTTGGTCGTAGTCATCGGCACCTAATGACGCTTGGCCGTGTCGTACTAAGTAGAGTTGTCCCATGGCAGTTGTGCAGAATTTTTGGGTCATTCTGTCGAGGAACTTGGCTCAGGCCAGTCGCCACTGAGACGCGCTGTCACCTTGGATGCACAGGCATTTTTTTGCTCACAAACACGATGGCGATCACGCCAAGGCCAAAGCCGAAAGACTGGATGTCCAAGCTTTCGCCTAGCAAAGGCACCGAAAACAACATACTCAGAAACGGTTGAATCAGCTGCACTTGGCTCACGCGCACCGTGCCGCCCAAGGCTAGGCCGCGATACCAAGCGAAAAAGCCCAGCCACATCGGGAAAACGCCCATATAGGCAAGCGCAGCCCAGCTGGTGGTGGGGATTTCGGTGGTGGGCCAGTCCCATGCGGCGATCGGCACCGTGATGGGCAGGGAGATGACGAGGGCCCAGCAAATGACATGTTCACCACGCATGTGTTTGGACAAGCGGCCACCATAGCCATAGCCCACTGCCGCACAAACCATGGCAGCGAAGAGCATCAGATCTGCAGCTTGCAGGTGCAGAGACGACAGGGTGCTGCCTGCTCTGATCAAGGCATAGCTCGTCACCCAGAGGCATCCCAACATGCCACAACCCCAAAACAGAAGGCTGGGGCGTTGACGATGCAGCAAGGCCCCCACCACAGCAGTGGCCAGGGGTAGAACGCCAACAATCACACTGGCATGAATCGCTTCAACCTGTCGCATGGCGACCGAGGTGAAGAGTGGGAAACCAAACACCACGCCCGCAGCCGTGATGGCCAGAGGCACCCAGTCTTCGCGAGCGGGCAGAGGTGCCCGCGTGCCCTTGAGTAGCAGCAGGGATAACACCCCCGCCAGAACCGCGCGCGCCATGGCCACAAACAAGGCTGACATCAAGGGGGCATCAGTGGTGCCAGTGGCGATGCGTGTCATCGGCAAGGTGGCCGCAAAAACAGTGATGCCCACGAGGCCTAGCCAAAGCCCACGCGAGGCGTTTTTATTTTCTGTGCTTTGTGCCAAGTTTATGCGATGCTGGAGAGTTGTTCCCAGCGTTCGAGGGCCGTCATGAGTGCGTCTTCTATTTCCGTATCACGCTGGTGCAGCTGCGCAATTTTGGCCGGGTCGCTGGCGTAAAGAGCGCTATCGTTGAGAGCAGCTTGCGTGACTTTTTGTTCGATTTCGAGGGACGCAATTTGGGCGGGGAGTGATTCGAGCTCGCGCTGCTCTTTGTAGCTGAGCTTGCGAGTTTTAGCGGCGGGCAGCGCGTTAGGGGGCTTGGTGGCTTCGGCCGCGGGAATTTTGGCCGTGGGGGCTGTTGCTTTGATTTGGGGCGCCAAGCTTCGCGCCCGCTCAGACTGAATTAGCCAATCTTGCACACCGCCTTCGTATTCGCGCCAAAAACCCGGGTTGTCATCGGTGCCTTCAAACACCAAGGTGCTGGTGGCCACGTTGTCGAGGAAAGTGCGGTCATGGCTGACGATGAAGACCGTGCCGTTGTAGTTTTGCAGCAACTCTTCGAGCAGTTCGAGGGTGTCGATGTCTAAGTCGTTAGTGGGCTCATCCAGCACCAGCACGTTGGCGGGGCGCGCAAATAATCTGGCCAGCAACAAACGGTTGCGTTCGCCGCCCGACAAAGAGCGCACGGGCGATGTGGCGCGCGCGGGTGAGAACAAGAAGTCGTCTAAGTAACTTTTGACATGTTTGCGTTGTGTGCCGATCTCAATCCACTCGCTGCCGGGACTGATGAAGTCCTCCAGTGATGCGTCCATGTCAAGGGCGTTGCGCATTTGGTCAAAGTAGGCAACTTGTAAGTTGGCGCCTTGGCGGATCTTGCCGCCGTCGGGTTCAAGCTCGCCCAGAATCATCTTGAGCAGCGTGGTTTTGCCTACGCCATTGGGGCCAATCAATCCTACTTTATCGCCGCGCAAGAAGGTGGCGGAGAAGTTTTTGGCAATGACCTTGCCCCCAAAGGCCTTGTCGACCTCTGTCAGTTCTGCCACGATCTTGCCTGTGGGTGAGCCGCTGGCGACGTCGAGCTTGACGCGGCCGACGGCGTCGCGGCGCGCCTCGCGTTGGGCGCGTAAGGCTTCAAGTCGGCCAATACGGCTTTGGCTGCGCGTGCGGCGTGCCTCTACGCCTTTGCGAATCCAGACTTCTTCGCCAGCGAGCAACTTGTCTGCCTTGGCGTTGATGACGGCCTCTTGTGCGGCTTGCTCTTCCTTTTGCAATTGATATTGCGAGAAGTTGCCCGGGTACGTTAACAAATGGCCGCGGTCTAATTCAACAATTCGGGTCGCGACCTTGTCTAGGAAAGAGCGGTCATGGGTGATGGTGATGATGCTGCCTTTGAAGTCAATCAAAAGCTGTTCGAGCCACTCAATGCTGTCGAGGTCCAAGTGGTTGGTCGGTTCGTCCAGCAAAAGTACATCGGGCGATGTCACCAAGGCTTGCGCCAGCGCAACGCGTTTGAGCGTGCCACCTGAGAGGGCGTTGATGCGGGCATTGGGGTCTAAATGCAAGCGATGCAAAGTTTCTTGCACGCGTTGCTCCCAGTTCCAGCCGTCAAAGAGTTCTATTTCGTTTTGCATCGCTGTGAGGTCACCCTCGCCAGCAGAGTAAAGATCGATCAATTGGATGACGCGAGCCAGGCCTGCACTGACCGATTCAAAAACAGACGCATTGCTATCGAGAGTCGGTTCTTGTGCTACGTAGGTCACGCGCAAACCTTGTTGCACACGCAGGTCACCATCGTCTGGCTTTTCGAGCCCACCTAATATTCGCAGTAGCGAAGACTTTCCTGCACCATTACGACCGATCAAGCCCACGCGCTCAGCAGATTCCAAGGAGAACTCCGCATGATCAAGAAGAGCAACATGCCCAAAAGCGAGTTGGGCGTTTTGTAGTGTGATGAATGACATAAGCCATTATCGACCGCGGGTTAGGCAGGTTGTCTGACTTGGGATTTATAAGACTTGAAAGATGTTAAAAATCTTTGCTATGACTTTGTTATGATTTCGGGCCTGGCTAGGAGTAGCTGCACGAAGAAAGCCAAGCTTGCTAATCTGTAAAAATTTTCGAAATTTGTTTTTAGATCTCGAAAATCCAATGTATACTGGCAGGCTTCGCTGATTCAAGCGGTCTTAATTTGAGCTTCAAGTTAAGAGGCGGTAAGTAAATAAAATTTTGAAATATTCCTTGAATGCTTCAAAATAAGATGTATACTGCAAGGCTTCGCTGCTTGCAGTGAGGTGCTACCGAAAGTAGCAAATGCAAAAAGATTTGAAATATTTTTAAAAATGTTCAAATTCTGTTGTAAGATAGTAGGCTTCGCTGATCTCGGCGGGTTAACTCAGGCAGCTGAGTGGTTCATTAAAAACATACAGCCGATAAGCGTGGGCGTTTGATGGTGATTGCCAAGTTCTTTAGGAACTTAGCTTTAATTAGCTAACAAACGCTCATGAAGTAAAAAAGATGTGAAATTCGTCAAAGAAAATCACGTCGATTCCAATTTATGAGTTGGTCGAAAGACCGAAAAATTATCAAGATCGAACTATAGAGTTTGATCCTGGCTCAGATTGAACGCTGGCGGAATGCTTTACACATGCAAGTCGAACGGCAGCACGGACTTCGGTCTGGTGGCGAGTGGCGAACGGGTGAGTAATATATCGGAACGTGCCCAGTCGTGGGGGATAACGTAGTGAAAATTACGCTAATACCGCATACGATCTAAGGATGAAAGCGGGGGATCGCAAGACCTCGCGCGATTGGAGCGGCCGATATCAGATTAGGTAGTTGGTGGGGTAAAAGCCTACCAAGCCGACGATCTGTAGCTGGTCTGAGAGGACGACCAGCCACACTGG
>JAVLFR010000054.1:0-4743 GCA_046052785.1 Limnohabitans sp.
AGCGCACCACTTCCGACGTCACACGCGCCACATCGTCCGGGTTGTCGCCGGCAATGTCGGCCAACAGCAGCATTTTGGGGAATTGACCGCGCTTGGACTTGGTGGTGTAACCCACGGCGCGCATGTAGCGCTCGTCCAAATGCTCCAAACCGGCCAGCAGCACGCCCGAGCGTTTTTGCTCGGCAAACATGAAGTCCTTGATCTCGACGATGCTGGGCACAGCGTCTTTGGCGTTGCCAAAAAATTCCATGCACACCGTGCGCGTATGCGCTGGCATGCGGTGCAGCACCCAACGTGCACTGGTGATCAGGCCGTCGCAGCCTTCTTTTTGGATACCAGGCAAACCGCTCAAAAACTTGTCGGTGACGTCTTTGCCCAAGCCCGCTTTGCGGAAGGCCTTGCCAGGGATGTCCAAGCGCTCTTGACGGATGAAGGTTTTGCCGTCAGCTTGGTAGTACTTGAGTTCGAAACTGGCCACCTCGGCATCGTGGATCTTGCCAAGGTTGTGGTCCACACGCACCACATCCAACCACTCCGCATCAGGGGTGACCATGCGCCAGCTGGCCAAGTTGTCAAGCGCCGTGCCCCACAGCACGGCTTTTTTGCCGCCTGCGTTCATCGCAATATTGCCGCCGATGCATGAAGCCTCAGCGGAGGTGGGGTCGACCGCAAAAACAAAACCACCGCGCTCAGCTGCATCGGCCACGCGCTGGGTGACCACGCCGGCTTCGGTGTAGATGGTGGGCACTTTGTGAGCCACGCCAGGCAAGTCGAGCATTTCGACCTCGGTCATGGCTTCGAGTTTTTCGGTGTTGATGACCGCGCTCTTCCAGGTGAGTGGAATCGCGCCGCCCGTGTAACCCGTGCCGCCACCGCGAGGAACGATGGTCAAGCCGAGATCGATACAGCCTTTGACCAAGCCCGCCATTTCAGCTTCGGTGTCAGGGGTCAACACGACGAAGGGGTATTCCACACGCCAGTCAGTGGCGTCGGTGACGTGGCTTACACGTGAGAGGCCATCGAACTTGATGTTGTCTTGGCCCGTATGCTTTTTGAGCAAACGCGCCGTTTTTTTGCGCAAGGCAGCAATCGCATCAAACTGGGTGCTGAAGTCTGCCACCGCGCGGCTGGCAGCTTCAAGCAATTGGCCCACCATGGCATCGCGCTCGGTGTCGGTGTCGGGGGTGCGCCGCTGCTGCACTTCGCCCAAACGATGGTGCAAGGCCTGGACCAACTGGAGGCGGCGCTTGGGGGTGTCGAGCAAATCGTCTTGCAAATAGGGGTTGCGTTGTACCACCCAAATGTCACCCAACACTTCATACAACATGCGGGCGGAGCGGCCCGTGCGGCGCTCTTGGCGCAGGCGCAGCAGCAGTTCCCACGCATCGGCTCCGAGCAAGCGCAAAACGATTTCTCGGTCAGAAAACGAGGTGTAGTTGTAGGGAATTTCGCGCAATCGCGGGCTTTCTTCGGCCGTGGCGAGCAAGTGGTTCAGCGAGGTGGGAGCATTCATGGGGTGGTGTGCGCACACAGGCGCATTGGGGCGCGAATTAAGTACCCGATTTTACCGCAGGGGGCTTGGAGGCTAGGTTTTAGGGGCTGAGTGCACTTACTCGGTTTGGGGGTGTCCAACATCCGCTTTTAAGGTTATTCAACAACCCAAAGCGCCAGGCGAGTGACCTGCGCGCGCGGTGCGCGACATTCAGAGCGCATCACATTAGCGCTGCCAGCCTTTGCACATCAACCATTGGACCGAGCCGCAAGCGATGACCAAAGCCCCATAAGTGGCCATTTTTCCGTCAACACCCCACAAAACCAAGCCGCCAGCAAGGACAAATGAGCCGATCACACCGCTCACCACGGTTTGTTTGAACACGCTCCAACTGGCCAAAGGCAGCCACCAGCGGGCGCTCAGGCGGGCTACCAGCGCGCAAATCAAGGCCACGACCCAAGCGGGTGCGATGAAGTTAAAAGTGTGAATGATTTGTTCTAGGGGACCCATGTGCGTAAATTTTATAATGTGCGTTATGGCAGTCTGGGCTTTGGGCCTCAATCACACGACAGCCCCGCTTGATTTGCGGGGCCGTTTTACTTTTGCGGTCGAACATATGGGTCCGACCCTCTCGACCTTGCGCCATTCTTTTGCAGCCAACAGCGAGGTGGCGATTCTCTCGACCTGCAACCGCACCGAAATTTACTGCGCAGGCAGCGAGGCGCAAATGCAGCAAACCTTGACTTGGTTGGCGCAGTCCGGTGGCGTCTCGACCGATGACCTGAAAGGCCACACCTATTGCTTGCTAGAAGCCGATGCCGCTCGCCACGCCTTTCGTGTCGCCAGTGGCCTCGACTCGATGGTGCTGGGCGAGCCCCAAATTTTGGGGCAAATGAAGGACGCGGTGCGTGCCGCAACAGAAGCTGGCGCGCTGGGCACCACGCTCAACCAACTGTTCCAACGCTCGTTTGCTGTGGCCAAAGAAGTGCGCAGCTCGACCGAGATTGGCGCGCACTCTATCAGCATGGCCGCGGCGGCCGTGCGCTTGGCGGGTCAGTTGTTTGAAGACCTGAGTGAAACGCGCGTGCTGTTTGTGGGTGCAGGCGAAATGATCGAGCTGTGCGCCACCCACTTTGCCGCCAAAAACCCCAAAGCGATTGCCATTGCCAACCGCACCCTCGAGCGTGGCGAAAAATTGGCCTCCCAATTCAGCGGTGAAGTCATGCGATTGGCCGATCTGCCCCAAAGGCTTCACGCCTTTGATGTGGTCATCAGCTGCACCGCCAGCACCCTGCCCTTGATTGGTTTGGGCGCGGTGAAGCAAGCTCTCAAACAGCGCAAACACTGACCGATGTTCATGGTGGACTTGGCGGTGCCACGCGACATTGAGCCCGAAGTGAAGTCTCTCGAAGACGTGTACCTCTATACCGTGGACGATTTGTCCGAGGTGGTGCAAACTGGCCAGGCCAACCGACAAGCCGCGGTAGCGCAAGCCGAAGCCATCATCGATGCGGGCGTACAAAGTTTTGAGCACTGGATGGACCAGCGCAGCAATGTGCCGCTGATTCAGCAACTTAACGCGCAAGCCGATGACTGGCGCAGCGCCGAGCTGGCCCGCGCGCGCAAAGCCATTGCCAAAGGCGACGATGTGGATGGCGTGCTAGAAGCCCTGTCACGCGGTCTCACGCAAAAAATGCTGCACGGCGCGATGGCCGAGTTGCACGCAGGTGACTCAGCGTCACGCGAACGAGCACGCCATGCGATTGAACATTTCTTTTTGCGCGGCAACCGTTAGGCGCTGATTCCATGAAAGACTTTCTGCGCGCTCAACTCGAGCGCCACACCCAACGTTTGCATGAACTCGACTTCTTGCTGTCTCGCGAAGACATCATGAAGGACATGACGCAGTTCTTGGCGCTGTCGCGCGAGCACACCGAAGTCACGGCCACGGCTGGCCGCTATGCGCGCTACCAGCAACGTGAAGCCGATTCACAAGCCGCGCAGCAGATGCTGCAAGACGTGGGGGATGACGCCGAGATGCGTGTCATGGCCCAAGAAGAAATGGCCAGCGCCAGCGCTGAACTACTTCAGCTCGAGGCCGAGCTGCAACGCATGTTGTTACCCAAAGACCCTGACGATGCGCGTCCAGCGTTCATTGAGATCAGGGCAGGCACGGGCGGCGACGAGTCGGCCTTGTTTGCCGCCGATTTGCTGCGCATGTACATGCGCTATGCCGAGCGCCAAGGCTGGCGCAGCGAAATTGTGAGCGAATCACAAAGCGAGCTGGGGGGCTACAAGGAAGTCGTGGTGCGCATGGACGGCGGCGCATCGGGTGATGGCGTGTATGGCTGGCTCAAATTTGAGTCGGGCGGCCACCGGGTGCAGCGTGTGCCGGCCACTGAAACTCAAGGCCGCATCCACACCAGCGCTTGCACGGTCGCCGTGCTGCCCGAGCCCGACGAAGCTGAGGCGATCAAAATCAACCCGTCTGATTTGCGCATCGACACCTACCGCGCCAGCGGTGCGGGCGGGCAGCACATCAACAAAACCGACTCTGCGGTGCGCATTACCCACTTGCCCACGGGCATCGTGGCCGAATGTCAAGATGGTCGCAGCCAACACAGCAACAAAGCCCAAGCCTTGAAGGTGTTGACGGCGCGCATCCAAGAAAAAGAGCGCTCAGAGCGCGCCGCCAAAGACGCCGCCATGCGCAAAGGCCTGATTGGCAGTGGGGACCGAAGCGACCGCATTCGCACCTACAACTTTCCCCAAGGGCGCTGGAGCGACCACCGCATCAACCTGACGCTGTACAAACTCAACTTCATCATGGAAGGTGATTTGGGCGAGGCGATGCAGGCCCTGAAACACGCGCATGAAGCCGAGCAATTGGCCGCCCTAGAAGGCAACACATGAGTGTGTTGACCCTGGCGCAAGCTGCTGCTTGGGCGCAAAGTTTAGGGCTACCCCGCTTGGAAGCCCAAGCGCTTTTGCTGCACGCTATGAACCGCGCAACGCATGACCGTGCATGGCTGCTAGCGCATAGCGATGACCCACTCGACGGCCAGGTGCACACCACCTTCACCAGCTACACACAGCGCCGTCTCGACACCGAACCCGTGGCGTACATCACCGGTCAAAAAGAGTTTTTTGGTTTGTCGCTGCAGGTGGATCAGCGCGTCCTCGACCCACGCGCCGATACCGAAACCTTGGTGGAATGGGCTTTGTCATGCTTGGCCGATATGACCTCCCCT